>JASFKE010000240.1:0-6312 GCA_050118795.1 Desulfobacteraceae bacterium
AAATCAGCGGCTGGCGGGCAGCAGACGGGGATCGCACTTTCGATGCGCAGACCATATTCAGTTACATTGACGGCGCCGGTGAACTGTACCGTGCCTACAACATGCAGCGCTGTCTGTCCCGCCGTTATGTCAAAAAGGGTGAAACCGGCATCACTGTTGACCTTTTCGACATGGGCACTTCCGAAGATGCCTTCGGCGTATTTACCCATGATACCGATGGAGATCGGATCGACATCGGGCAGGATGGCCGCTATCGGCCGGGCTGGCTCAGTTTCTGGCAGAACCGTTTCTATGTCTCCATTTACCTGGAAGAGGAGAGTGCCGCCGCCGGGAAGGCCGTTAAGGCGCTTGGCCAACTGGTGGCATCGGCAGCAGGTGAATCCGGCAGCAGGCCGCAGCACCTGAACCTGCTGCCCCAGGCGGGTCTTGATGCCGGCACCATCCGGTACCTGCACCACCCCATTGTGCTCAACTACCACTACTATCTGTTTGATGAAAATATCCTGTTGCTGTCGCCCCAAACCGATGCGATCCTTGCACGTTATCACCGCAGCGGCGGGCAGGCACGGTTGCTGCTCATTTCGTATCCGAAGAAACCGATGGCCCGGAATGCACTGGCGGGCTTTCGCAAATACTATCTGCCCGATGCCGACAGCAAAGGCTTGGCCCGCCTGGAAAATGGCAAGTGGTCGGCGGTTGCCCTGTATGGTCGCCTTTTAACCATCGTGCTCGAAGCCGACGGCCGTCTGCTGGCCAAAAACTTGATCAGGGAGGTTGGTCAACAAGCCTCCGGGGAGTAAGTGCCATGCAACCGAGATCGAGCAAAAAAGTGATCACCCGACGCGATTTTCTCAAGACCGGCGGCTACGCGGCCGCAGGCGGCCTGTTGGGGCTGCCTCTGCTGGAACGGGCGGCTGGGCAGGCCGCCGTGAAAAGTCGAGTGGTCTTGATCCGCGATCCGGATGTCGTCGACAGCCGGGGCCGGGTAAACGAAACCGTACTGGAATCGATGCTCGATCAGGCCGTAACGACCCTGCTGGGTGCGCAAAATCCCCGATCTGCCTGGCAACAGCTGTTCCGACCGGGGGATGTGGTCGGCATCAAAAGCAACGTCTGGTACCGGCTGCCCACGCCCGAGGCTCTTGAGAAGGCCCTGGTCTTTCGCCTTCAGCAGGCGGGGGTCAATTCCAATGACATTGCCGTGGATGACCGCGGCATTCGCGACAATCCGGTATTCAAGCGATCCACCGCGCTGATCAACGTACGCCCCATGCGCACCCATCACTGGTCGGGCCTGGGCACTTTGCTGAAAAACTATATCATGTTCGCACCGGCGCCATGGATGTATCACGGCAATGGCTGCGAACGATTGGGGGCTATCTGGCAAAAGTACCAAGTGGCGGGCAAAACCCGCCTCAATATATTGGTCATGCTCACGCCGCTCTTTCACGGTATCGGGCCCCACCATTACAGCAGCCGTTATGTCTGGCCCTACGCCGGGTTGATCGTCAGCACCGACCCGGTGGCCGCCGATGCAACCGGCGCCCGGATTATCGAAGCAAAAAGAGATGCCTTTTTCGGCGGCAGCCGCCCCATCAGCCCCCCGCCTGGGCACATTGCAGCTGCCGATACCCGGTTCGGTTTGGGATGCAGCAGCCCGGAGCGCATCGAATTGATCAGGGTGGGATGGGAAGATCAGATCCTGATTTGACCAAGGAGCAACCAAAATGTTTGATCACCCGATGACCCGCAGAGAATCTGTGCATACCCTGTTGAAACTTACCGGCAGCGCGGCTGCGGCCGCTGCCGGCCTTTGGCCGTCTGCAGCCCGAAGCGCTTCGCCGCAAAGGCGATTTCTCATCGAAGCTGTGGCCGAAAGCGAGAAAGTGAGCGTTGCGTTCTTGACCCGTAAAACCTTCGAAGCGGCCGGGGGCATTCATCGCTTTGTCTCCGGAGGCGATGTGGTGGTTATCAAACCCAACATCTCCTGGGCAAGGCGCCCGGAACTGGCGGCCACCACCCACCCGCAGGTGCTGCAGACGGTCATCGAACTATGTCAGGAAGCGGGCGCCAAAAAGGTCCGGATCGCCGATAATACCATTGACACTGCCGAATTTTGTTTTTCCGCATCCGGCGCAACGGATGTTGCTAAAATAACCGGGGCGGATCTTATCCATCCCCATCCATCTTTGATGCGCGAGATGAAGCTGCGGGGTGATCGCCTGGATGTCTGGCCGGTTTATTTGCCAATGGTTGAGGCGGACAAGGTTATCAACCTGCCGGTTGCCAAAGATCACATTCTGAGTTCCCTGACGCTGGGTATGAAGAATTGGTTCGGTGCCATTGGCGGAAGGCGCGGCTTGCTCCACAGCGAAATAGCCCCAAATATTGTTGACCTGGCCCGGTTTTTCAAACCTGCCATTACATTGATAGATGCCATTCGTATCATGACAAGAAATGGTCCTTCCGGTGGAAGCATCGGTGACGTCGTCACAAAAAATACCCTTATTTTAAGCGATGATCCGGTAGCCGCGGATGGCAAAGCGGCTTTGCTTTTTGGCAAAGAGCCCCAGCGTATCGGGTATATCAAATTGGCCGCTATGCGGGGGCTCGGAACCTACGATTTTTCGAAGTTGCTTCAAAAAAATGTGAGTGTATAAATACAGACACACCGATTTTCCCACCAATAGGTAAAAAACTAACCAAAATATATGAAAAAGATTAACCATTTGATCATGATCAAAATGGTCAATAGAATTTAAGTTATTGATATTACATGGTCCAAGCGTATCACCTGGTATTTTGCATGGTTTTTGCATTCCCTATCAAAGATTCATTTTGATATCGATTCGATCTGTTTTTGTTACACCAAAGACAGCCCATCGTGTTCCATCGCAACGCAGTTCAAAATCCCATAGAATAATAAATCAATCCCAAAATGGAGGAGTGAGGGCATGACGATATTTAAAAAGACGCATATTCCCGAAGAGTTCGCAGCCAAGACGAAAGCGTTCCTCAAGATACTGCAACAAGCGAAGCAGCAGAGCGAAGCTCAAGCCCATGCGTCGGCAACGACAAAGACTACCAAAGCATCGTCACCATTGCCCAAGCTCAAAAACGGCTGAGCAAACTCCGGAAAAGTAAAAGATTCTCCTTTCAAGTTGTTAACAATCCGGGTCTTATCGCGATTGATGTGGACTCCAAGGGGAGCCAGTTCCTCTTTTAGTCTCTTTATTGCCTCTAAAGCAGTGGAGAGGTCCGGTCAAAAAATGATTTGACGGATTTGGTTAGGTGGCATATAGTTAGCTGGCTAATTAAATGAGTCGAGGATAAACTTCATGTTTTATTTACTGGACCAACCCACGGAAGAGGAATTCCAGAACCTTGACCGGCGCTACAAGGAGATGGATCCCTTATCGGTAAAAGCCGCCGTCACAATGCTCAAGACCGGCAGCGACCTGCTGACAGGTTTTGAAACCATGCTCAAAAAATACGGGCTCTCCCAGGGACGGTTCCTGATTCTTGTCGTCATGAACCGGCAGCCGGACCGGGAGACCACTCCTTCGGTACTGGCAGAAAAGATCGGGGTGACCCGGGCCACCATGACGGGATTGATAGACGGGCTGGAAAAGGAGGGCTTGGTTATCAGGTCTCCCCATAAGGATGACCGCAGAAAGCAGAGCCTGAGACTGACGCAGATGGGAAAGGTTGTGCTGGAAGAGGTGCTTCCGGATTACTGGTCCAGAATTCATAACCTCATGGACGGCTTGACCCCAACGGAAATGAGAACCCTCATAGAGCTGCTGAACAAGTTGGCAGGAAGAATCATCGAATTAACCAGGGAGTAGAAATGGACAAATGCATCAATTTGGGAATATTCGGACTGGGCAATGTGGGCATCGGTATTGTCCGGTTGTTGTCGGAGAATCAATCTCTGATAGACAGCCGGGTGGGAAAACCGATCCGGATTCAAAAGGCTGTGGTGCAAAACCTGTCAAAGGACAGGGGGCAAGACCTGTCTGCCATTCAGCTGAGCGGCGATCCAGGCTTTATTCTGGATGATCCCGGAATTGATATCGTCATCGAGGTGATCGGCGGCCTGGATCCAGCTGAAAGGATTATTCTCAAAGCCCTGGAAAAAGGAAAGTCGGTTGTAACGGCCAACAAGGCACTGCTGGCTGAAAGAGGGCGGGATATCTTTGCGGCTGCCCATGATGCTGGGGGCGGTTTCGGATTCGAATCCAGTGTGGGGACGGCCATACCCATCATCAGGACCCTTCGGGAGGGATTTTCCGGTGATGAAATCCTGAGCATTTCCGGCATTATAAACGGTACCTCCAACTATATCCTCACCCGCATGTCACAAGATGGCATGGAATTTAAAGAAGCGTTGCAGGATGCCCAGGATAAAGGCCTTGCCGAAACCGACCCGACTCTTGACATCCAGGGGATTGATGCGGCCCATAAACTGATCATCATGATGAACATCGCCTTTGGAGGGGCCTTTGATTTTACACAGCTGTATACCGAGGGGATTTCAAAGATCAGTGCCGCCGATATCCGGTACACAAGGGCGTTGGGGTATACGATAAAGCACTTGGGAATAGCCCGGAAAACAGCCAGGGGTATAGAGGCCAGGGTTCATCCGGTGCTGATTTTCAAAGACCATATCCTCTCTTCTGTCAATAATGCATTTAATGCCATCTCGGTTTACGGCAGGTATATCGGCCCTTCTGTGCTTTACGGTCTTGGCGCAGGCCCCGGCCCCTCTGCTGCAGGGGTTTTAAGTGATGTTATTGAAGTCTGCAGGAAGAGGCTGACCCTTTGTCAATCGCCGCTTTCACCGTTCTGTCTGCCGTTGAAGGACTGGCGCCCGATGGAAATGGTGCCCATGGAAGAGATGCGTTCGGAATACTATCTCAGGTTTCACGTCCTGGACAGGGTAGGGGTCCTGGCCGAAATTTCCAGGGTTCTGGCGGAAAACCGGATCAGTGTCCGCTCCGTGATCCAGAAGGAAGACCCGGCTTGTGACAACCAAAATGTGGATGTGGTGCTCATTACCCATGAGGCCCTGGAAGCAGATATTCAAAATGCCATGGACCGGATCCGGCAGCAGGAATTCATTGCCGGTGAAGCCCAACTCATTCGAATCGATAATATGGATAACAATGAAGAATAGGAAAGTTGATGTAACTATAACACCGTTCGAGAAAAGTCACGAGCAAGGGGTGATCGATCTCATTGTCCATATTCAGCAAAATGAGTTCAACCTTCCCATTACGGCCTCTGACCAGCCGGACCTGAAAGATGTTAAGGGGGTTTACCAGAAAGGGGCTGGTAATTTCTGGGTGGCTTATCACGGAGATGAGATCCTGGGAACAATTGCCCTTCTGGATATCGGGAATCACAGGGCAGCTTTGCGCAAGATGTTTGTCCGTGCTTCCAGTCGAGGGGAGGCCGGTATCGCAAAAAAACTTTTAAGGGTGCTGATCCAATGGGCCCGAACCCATGGGATCAGAGAGGTTTTTCTGGGAACCACTCCAAAATTCCTGGCAGCCCACAGGTTTTACGAAAAGAACCGGTTCCGGGAAATAGACAGCAAAGAGCTGCCCCGGACCTTCCCTGTGATGAAAGTGGATACTAAATTTTATAAGTATGAGATTGAGGTTTAACAAGATAATCAAACATCTTTTCTGATACATACATCTTTGATACTATGCGAATATACTCTCCATATCCATATATCTCGATATCCTTTTTTTTCCGTTTTTCCATTTCGGCGAGATTTTCTTCACTCAGAGACAAACCAAATTCCGCAGCCTTTTCTTCAATGACGTGATATCGAAAAGAGATATTCACTTAGTATATCAATCCTTGTATCACACATTTTCGTTTTAAATTGTCACAGGTTTAAAAAAGGCCGCATCCAAAGGATGCGGCCAAAATATCAGCAATGATCTATTGATTAATTATATGAATTTACAACAATTTTACCTGTGTATGTCGTGCCGGCCTCAATTGTTGTTTCAGCATCGTCAACAGTTATTGTTCCACTGTTAAGCGTACCTCCCTCCGCAACGGTGAGGCTGGTAATGTAAGAGGTCGTATCAACATTCCATGTGCTATCCTTTGTTATGGTAACAGCAACGCCATAGTCAGCGTCAAATGTGCTAGTTGTATTTCCATACTGATAACCATATGTGAACTCGACGTAGCCTACAAGATCGACACCCTGAAGATCATTGTAGGTATAGTCGCCGCTTCCTGTATAACCTGCTGTTTGATAGACGTCTTCAAAGAATTGAAGTAAAG
>JASFKE010000241.1:0-6302 GCA_050118795.1 Desulfobacteraceae bacterium
TCCGCCATGTTGAGCGGGGCTTTGGTGTTGGCACCGGCAAATATAATATCTTCCATGCTTTTACCGCGCAGCTGCTTGACACTTTGTTCCCCCATGACCCATCGCAAGGCGTCGATGACATTGCTTTTACCGCATCCGTTCGGGCCTACGATGGCGGAAATGCCGGTGGGAAACGAAATAGTGGCTTTGTCCATAAAGGATTTAAACCCAATAATATCAATTTTTCTAATCTTCATGGGTCGTGACTCCAAAAAAACCATAAGTGACTGAGATATCAACTTTTCTTGTTGTGAGTATCTCTCAGTGAACTCTACATATCAAGGGCATTGGTCAAAGTAAAGGGTAAAACACAAGGTGGGGTATAAAACATTTGTGGGTGATACTATATATGGTGTTGCGAAATAAGATGATAATCCCGCACATAAAACTGAAAAAAAACGGGTATCGCCCTAAAAGTGTGTATTATGCCAATGGCGCTTTGCCTGGGGCTTATTGGCGCACTGCGTTGCCCAGCAGATAGGAAATCCGCGGGTGTTCAAATTCCTTGACTTGGTTGTGCAAGGCCCGATATGACAACACCATCTGCTGAATCATTCATATCTTGGGCAAATTGTTTTGTTGGCCGAAAAACGATTATTTAATCAAACATGGAGGTTATATTGTGCAGGATAAACCAGACGTTGACGTACAAGCGCTGTTAAACAAACCTGAAATTCAAAAGATCGTTTCATCTACAAGCCAGGTGATGGAAGCAAGAAGGGCCTATAGCCCTGAAATCTGCGATGTTTTTAAAAATGATGCCACTGTCCTTGAAGCGAAAAGCGAATATCGGTTTGAGATTGATCCTGAAGCCAAAATAAAACTTCCCAATATCATAAGCAATAGCGTCCAACGCGTTGCGGGCTGCGACAGCTCGGGACACTATGCCAAACTGCGCAAGATCGGCATCGTTTTTTCAGGGGGCCCTGCACCCGGAGGGCATAATGTGATCGCAGGCCTCTATGACGCCGCTAAAAAAGCCAATCCCGAGAGCGAAATATATGGTTTTTTAGTAGGCCCGGATGGGATCATGGAGGGTGAGTATGTTCAATTGGATGACCAGCTGGTCAACAATTATCGAAACCTCGGTGGTTTTACCATGATAAAGACCGGTCGTACCAAAATCGATACCCCTGAAAAAATGGCCCTTTCCAGGGAGACGATCACACAATTGGGCCTGGATGCCTTGGTTGTGGTCGGTGGCGATGACTCCAATACCAATGCAGCCTTTTTGGCCCAGGAGCTTTTTGACGACGGCATTCAGGTTATCGGAGTTCCCAAAACCATTGACGGTGATATCCAGGTCAGAGATGCCGATGGCAAAGTGCTATGTGCCATGTCTTTTGGTTTTCATACGGCCGCCCGTGCATTTGCGCTGGCCATCAGTAACCTGTGCACCGATTGCAGCTCCGATATCAAATATTGGCATGTATGCAAGGTCATGGGGCGTGTGGCCAGCCACCTTGCCCTTGAAGTGGCGCTTCAAACACATGCCAATTTGACGCTCATAGGTGAAGATTTAGCTGATTATGTTGACATCCCACGCTTGAGTCGCGCCAAGGAGGAGGGTGCGGTGGATTATACGGCATATGGGATGACGTTGCGCCATCTCTCCAGACTGGTGTGTGACGCGGTGGTCCGTCGTGCTGCCGTCGGGAAAAACTACGGACTCGTTATAATTCCCGAAGGGATATTGGAGTTTATAAATGAAATCGAGGTCTTTATCATTAAATTGAACACCATTATCGCAAATTTCAACAATACCCATGATATGGATTTTCATACGAGTTTTCCCCGATTGGAAGGCAAGTTGGAGTACTTGAGACGTCTGTTCAGGGATCTGCCCAAAGGACTTGCCGCCAATGTGTGGAATGCCAGAGATGATGATCTCTTCAACGACCTTCCACCTTTTTTCCAGGAGGGGTTGCTCACGGAGAGAGATAGCCATGGGAATTTTCAATTCTCTCAAGTGCAGACCGAAAAGGTTCTGCTGGGATTGGTCGAAGAGTATCTTGATATCCTTAGGGACCAAGGCAAGTATAAGATCGGCATCAACCGGGACTATTTTGTGAAAACAATGCAAAAAGCCGGATTAGATGCGGATTATTACTGTAAAATTTTATTTAAAGACGATTGTAACCTGTCTGAATATCTGTTGGTTAGAGACAACATAATCTCTGTGCGAACCTTGAAAACGGCACTGATTCAGGCTGGGGCCATTGGACAAGATGAGACCATACACCCCGCCATCATAAAAATTTACAAGGCCACCGTCCCAAAATTCAAAACACAAACCCATTTTTACGGCTACGACGGACGCGGCAGCGACCCCACCCAATTTGATTGCACCTATACCTATAATCTGGGATTGACCGTATTCAGCCTGGTGGCCAATGGCGCCACAGGCCAAATGGCCGCTATACGAAATCTGGAACATGGATTTAAACGATGGGAGCCCATTGGGGTTCCCATAGCACCGTTGATGCGGCTGGAAGAGAGGAAGGGCAAACTGACACTGGTTCTTGAGAAAAGCCTTGTAGATGTCAATTCGCCTTCGTTTAAAGTAGTCAAAGCATACCGAGAGAAGTGGCTGGCTGCAATTCCCGGTGAAGATCAATACCGCAGACCGGGTCAGATCCGTTTGGACAACGAGAACGAAGAAGACCGGCCGATTTCGTTGCAGATCAATGCCATTGGGCAGGTGGATTAAAACCCTGTCTGTTGGCCACCTTTAAAAGGAGACAGCGTGCCACTATCAAAGGCACTACCCGGCAGCATTGCTCCTATTCCATGCAGGCATCAATTCCCTTTTAGCCTCCCGGGGCATGGCTGCTCAACCCAAAAGGGATCTGATGTATCCCATGGAATAGAGCCGCATGCCATCGACCAAAGGTACTATACCGCTCAAAGGGTCGGCTGCCTCCAAAAGACCCGCATGCGAACTCATCAGAAGCAAGCCGCCCGGTATCGGCAAGAAATTTTGCGATTACACAAAGAGTTGGTAGCGTTGAGCCATGAAAAAAGTCAGATGCAGATCAGGACTGCGCAATTTTTCGGGCTGACGGAATTTTCAACAGACCATATATTTATGCTGGATCCCAGCGGTACTTATCAATTTAGCAACGATCGGGTAGGGCAGTTTGGATTGAGAAAAGGCGGCGAACTTGTCGGCCGGCGTCTTCAAGATGTCTATCAACGTGAGGTGCTGGGGGCATATCGGGATAAGTTAAGGGTCGTGTTGAGAAATGGAAAAGCGATTTCATTTCATCATCAAAAGCAGACACCCGACGGTGAAGAGTATCATATTGATACCTTGTACCCGATCCGTCTCCATGGGCAGATATGGGCAGTTGGCGGTATTTGCTGCAACATTTCGGAGCACAAGCGGGTGGAAAATCAGCTCTTTCAGTCGCAGAAGATGGAAGCGCTGGGAACGCTGGTGGCCGGCGTAGCGCATGAGATCAACAATCCTATCAACTTGATTCTGTTCAATTTACCACTGTTGGAAAAGATGTGGCATGATTTGATGCCTGTTCTTGAGTCCCATATAACGAAGGCGCCGGAAAAGAAGTTAGGCGGACTGATGCCTGCATTCGTTAAAGAAAATCTGCCTCGCCTTATTTCGGATATGGAGATGGCAGCCAATCGCGTGGCGCGAATTGTCTCCGGATTAAAAGGTTTTTCAAGTAAAAGCAATCCTGCTGAAAAGCGGGATATCGATCCAAATAAGGCTGTTAACAACGCCGCCCGGTTGGCAGCGGCCACCATCAAATCATCCAAAACAGTGATGGAGATGAACCTTGCATCCGACTTGCCACTGCTACACGCCAATTTGCAAAACCTGGAGCAAATTGTTTTAAATTTGATTATCAATGCGCTAGAGTCGATCAGGCATGACCATGGCAAGGTGTGCATCACCACCCGATTCGTTGCCAATGATCAAAGCATCATTATCGAGGTGAGTGACAACGGAAGAGGTGTCAACCCTAAAGTCGCTGAAAAAATATTTGATCCCTTTGTTACTGATCGGCAAACGGCCGGTGGGACGGGATTGGGTTTGTCTGTTACCTATAATTTAGTCAAAGCCCATAATGGTGATATCTCGTTTAAAACCAAGCCGGGCCAGGGTACCACTTTTGTTATCGCCCTTCCCACCGGGCCCAAGCAGAAGCCATTCAATATTATGGTGGTAGACGATGATCGAGATTTCAGGGAAATGTTACTTCGTGCCCTGATCAGAAATATCAACTGCTTGGTTGAAGATTTTGCCAACGGCGCTGAAGCGTTAATTCGGATGGGCAGTTATCCGCCGGATTTATTAATTCTGGATATGTTTATGCCTGAAATGGATGGTCTGGGAGTGTGCCGGGCCATTAAAAACGAATTGGGGCTCGATCTGATGAAAGTGATCATTGTAACCGGTTTCCCGGATCATCCCAATCTATATGAGGCGGCCAGTATGGGATTTGGTCAGATCCTTACCAAGCCATTGGCCATAGAAGAGTTTATCCAAACCGTAAATGAAAACCTAAATGGAAAATCCATCGCTCAACTCTCCCATCCTTATCGTCGATGACGATGAAGGACTGCTGTTTAGCATTCGTGCAGCGCTGCTAAGTGCCGGTTTGCCGGACCCGGAGATGGTTTCGGATAGCCGCAAGGTGCTTGATCTGGTCCGCAAACATCAATACCAGCTGGCGCTGTTGGATCTGATTATGCCCCATATGGCAGGAATGGAAGTGCTCAAACAAATTAAACAGGAATCTCCAGCGACCGAGTGCATCATCCTCACCGCTGTGGATGAGGTGGACACCGCCGTGAAGGCCATGCGCTATGGTGCATATGATTATTTGGTAAAACCGCTTCAAGTTAAAAGAACCACCATCGCTGTCCGCCACGCGTTGGAAAGGTACCAACTGAAACAGGGGATTGCTCTTTTCGGGCGGACCCAATCTTTCGCGGAATTGAAGCATCCTGAACTGTTTGAGGATATGGTCGCTGAAGATGAAAGTATGGCTTTGGTATTTCATCAAGCCGAGACATGTGCTCAAAGTGATTATAACATTATGATCACAGGTGAAACCGGTGTGGGTAAGGGAATGCTGGCGCGTATCCTGCACAGACTAAGTGCGCGTTCGTCAGGCCCGTTTGTTGCTGTGAACATGCCGTCTTTCAGCCAAAGCCTTTTTGAGGATGATTTTTTTGGTCATATGCGAGGCGCTTATACCGGCGCCGTTTCGAATAAAAAAGGTTTTTTCGAAACCGCCCAGGGCGGAACACTGTTTTTAGATGAGATTACAGAGTTGGCGCCGGCCGTTCAGGGGAAACTTCTCAGGGTGATCGAGGATAAGGAGTTTTATCGTCTGGGCAGTACTCAGATTGTAAATGTGGACTTGAAGGTACTATCCGCATCGAATCGTGATCTGGAAAAGAGCGTAAAAACAGGAGATTTCAGGGGTGATTTGTATTTCAGGCTCAATGAGTATCATATTCACATACCGCCGTTGCGCAGTCGCCCCAAAGATATTATCCCCCTATCCTATTATTTCTTACAAAAACACGCCAAAAAGAACCAAAAAAAAATCCACGAGATCTCATCCCCATTGGCTGAAATGCTAATGCAATATAAATATCCCGGTAACGTACGCGAATTGGAACATATCATTGCGTCAGCGATATTAGTGGAAAAATCGAAAGTCCTTGGTTTGGAATCAGTGCAAAATTTAGGCCTTGAAAGGCCCGTTGCACTATCGCAAACACCAAGGGCCTTTCCCAAACTGGTCGATATCCAAAGAGAGCACATCGAAAAAGCGCTAAAACTCACTAATGGAAATCGGACCAAGGCAGCAAAACTCTTGGGCATTGGTTTGCGCACCCTCCAAAGAAAACTAAAAGCATACGCGCTTCAATAGAATCATGCCAAAATGGCGTGGTTGTGCGGCAAGTTGGCGCATTTGTTAACCCGCTGAAATATAATAAAAACTAGATGTTTGCGAGTATGTGCGTCAAAATGGCGTGTTTTAGTGGTGGGATTGGTTCAGCACAAAGTAGGCCGCAATACTTATAAAATGCTGTAAATATATGCTAAAATACATTAATTGAGGTCAGTAATTTATTTGGCACAATATGTGCTCATGTATATTATATTGTTTTACGGTAATCGGCAACGGTGATCTTTTGAATTATTTCTGAATTAAAAAAAGGATATTGGTTTTGCTCTGTGGGGGGTGTGGCCTCCAGTGGACAAAAATAAGGATGGGTGT
>JASFKE010000242.1:0-6289 GCA_050118795.1 Desulfobacteraceae bacterium
TTTTGAACCAGGCAGTGCAAAAAGCGTAACGCGGTGTGCTAAATTTGTAACCAAAAGCCCTGGGTGGTACCACGAAGCTCTCCAAAGCTTGGTTTTCTTTACCACTGGTTTGTTGGCAGGTTTTTTGCTTGTTATGCCTTTGTGTATTCGCCTGCCTCGTATATCGCATAATTGAGCATAATTGCTCACTTCATTTGCAGTATGGAAACGGGTAGTAATCGGGATATCTGAAGCGTTTAGCAAACACTTTCCCGGATGGCGCACCGGGGATGGTTGTCATGCTGTTGTTAAAGGCGATGCGGTGATCACGAATGATATTATGAACACCACTTGCTCACCAAAAAGGTAAGTTCTTCTCTTTTTAGTTTTAAACGCTTGCCTCCGCTTTTTGGGAGTTGGCAAATGTTTTTTCGAAAGGGGGGCCGATCATGGTAGGAAATAGAGGTTTTTGTCGCCCCAGCTGCATTTTTATCTCGTTTCTCATATACATGTTTTCTCTGTCCGCCTGTGTGGAGACTGATTCCGGAACGGTCACCGAGCCTGAATCGGCGCTGGAGACGACATCCGAGCCGACATCCGAGCCGACATCCGAGCCGACATCCGAGCCAACGTCTGAGCCAACGTCTGAGCCAACGTCTGAGCCAACGTCTGAGCCGACATCCGAGCCAACGTCTGAGCCAACATCCGAGCCAACGTCTGAGTCGACATCCGAGTCGACATCCGAGTCGACATCCACAGGCAATTGCTCGAGAGAGGTAAGTGCTTGCACCTCACCGGAAGTCAGAGTTACCGACATCAATGTAGGGGTTAATGTTATGGGTTACGCCCAGCAATGGGATACGGATCCATTGCCGATGGCGATTGCGGCCATGCCTTCGGACGGTTCCCGGCTTGCGTGGCTCGGTACTGACAATCGCATCTATGTGGCGGAGCTTGATTGCAGCGACAATCTGGTCGGGACACCGGCCAGCTTTCCGGGAATAGACCTTCAGGACCTCTACGCGGACGACGAGGGCGGTGTCGTGCTGCTCACGCGCAATGCAACCAACGGCGGCACGGACAACTGCGGCGACGGTACATTATGTGGTGGAAGCTCCAGCCAATGCAAAACCATGCACATGGTGCGCTTTGATGACGCGGGCAATGTGGAGTGGGAGCAGCAGGTCACCAACCTGAGCGACAGCCTGGCCGGTTACGACAGCGGAGCTCGCTTTGTCTGGTGGTACCAGCACCATGGTCGGCTCGCTTTCGATGGCAGCGACAACTATGCGGCCTACTTCGGTACCGCCATTACCGTTAACAACGGCAGTTGCATCGATATTCACCAAGGTGATCGGATGCAGGTGGTCGATTCAAGCGGAGCACCGGTTCCCCATCACCCGGACAGCTTCGAAGTAGGGTGCAGCCACAGTTGGCAGACACGCATGGTTTGGGACCCGCGAACGGACCACTTCGTGATGGTCTGCGCCACGGACAACGATTGCCGTATCGCGCAGCCCAATCCCTACCGTACGGTGGCCGAGGGTGACTGTGACGGTACCTTGTTCGGTGGAGACCTGGTGCTCTCGAGTACGCCTGGCTACTGGACCGCATGGAGCCAGGGCGGAGTCGTCCAGTTGGATCATTTCACCGATGGCGCCTCCGATAAGACCATCATCACCGAAGTCTCGTCGAGTCACCCGCATCTGGTCAGTTATGGCGCAAACCGGATGTTGCTCGCCTGGGAATCGGGCTCCTCCATGGCGGCGCAACTGTTCGATTCCGGCACCGGCCAG
Organism: Desulfobacteraceae bacterium; assembly: GCA_050118795.1. Taxonomy (GTDB): domain Bacteria; phylum Desulfobacterota; class Desulfobacteria; order Desulfobacterales; family Desulfosarcinaceae; genus JARRKU01. The sequence goes on from JASFKE010000242.1 coordinate 1,776, forward strand.
AGTGTGGGCGGGCAGTTTACCATTGATGTGAAAGATCACAATTACCAGGCCTTCAAGGCCTACCCCGACGGCAGCGCCGCCTACCCGTCGGCGGGGATCAGCAGCACGTCGATACGGATAGCACGGGTTATGCCCTGCAGCAACTGAAGCGGTTGACCCACGCAAGCCATGGTGCCTCTTTGCTGAAAGGTTCCCCATGTTCTCGGTTTGAGTTGATCTGAGTTGATTATAAATAAAGGAAGCGAAAATGGTTTTTTGGATGAGTTCTGCTGCAGTGCTACTGGGTAAGATTCCTTTCACTAAAATGGTCCTGAGCGTGGTGTTGTCATCGCTGCTGATCGTGCCGGCTTTCATGGATAGTCTCAGCCGACAAGATCCCCCTTGTCCTTTTAAGGTTCCCCAGCTCGGTTCATCGAGCGCCAGCGCCGGGGAAAATGATCTGGCCAGCGATAAATGGGGCGTTGCTTTGGCCCTTGATGCTGAGCCGTTTGATAAGGATGGCGGCTTGGCAAACGGTACTGTTTTGCCCACCGCCGTGTTAAAAGCCAGTGATATGCCATATCGGAATTCAATAATGCGAGCGGCCGCAACCCATGGAGTGGATCCCGCCTCGGCGATTTCCCGGATCGGTTCATCAAACACCCGGTCAAATGATATCGCCGGCGCTAAAAGGGGCGTTGTTTTGGCCCTTGATGCTGAGCTGTCTGGTAAGGACGGCAGCTTGGCAAGCGGTGCTGTTTCGCCCATCACTGTGTCAATATCCAGTGAGATACCGTATGGAAAGCCTATGGTGCAAGCGTCCGAAACCCATGGCGCGGATCCCGTCTTGGCGATTCCCTCGATCGGTTTATCGAACGCCCGGGCAAATGGTCTAAGCAGAGATAAGAGTCGCGTTATTTTGCCCCTTGACCCTGTACTGTTTGCTGAACCCATAGCCGGTCCATCGAGCAGGCATTATCCGGTTGAACTATGGGTAAAGATGCTTTCCAGGCGTGCACTCGGACTTAAAAAAGTTACCCTGAAAAATGTTACGAGATTGGGCCAGAACCATCATCAAACGGCCTCTTTCGGGCAGAAAATTGGACCGGTGGACTACGCTGACGCGGTCCAAAAGGGTGGAAGTTGGGCAAGCATACCTGTTTCGCCCATCACACTGTCAATAGCCAGTGAGGTGCCGTACCGGAAATGGATACTGCAAGCGGCCGAAACTTATGGCGTGGATCCTACCTTGATAATGGCCGTCATAAGAGCTGAATCCAATTATAACCCCAGAGCTGTTTCACATTGTGGCGCACGCGGCCTAATGCAGATTATGCCAACAACCGCCCGATATTTAAAAGTGAGTGATCCATTCGATCCGGCTGAAAATGTTGATGGCGGCGTACGTTACCTTCGTCAAATGTTGGACCGGTTCAATGGTGATGAGAGATTGGCCTTGGCGGCTTACAATGCCGGTGCGGCCAAAGTCCTCAGCTATGGTGATGTCCCGCCGTATAGAGAGACCCGCAATTATATTAAAACCGTATTGGAATACCGGGATGCTGTCCGCTCCGCTGTAACTGTGGTAATCGAACCGTCATCTGCGGTGAACAGCTAAGGATATAGGAAGTGTTGACCCCAGTGTTGCATAAAAAAGATGGCTTAATAGGTTAAAAGCCTTGTCAGCATTGAATTAACGGCATGTTGGGATGGGTTCGAGGAATAAACCAATGGTGAACTTGAGGATCGGGTAGATTGGATGCCATCTTTTTTATGCAACACTGGGGCTCATTGATGCAACGCCGAAAATGGATTCAAAGACCAGCAAGATGTGGCGTTTATTTCTTCCTCTGCACTAATACATTCTACATATTAAATTCTGCTATTTTTTCCCCCTTTTTAACAAGCGTATCGATGGACCTGTAGGCGCTATTAAGTCTATTTACGGCATGAGACAATTGCTCGCACACAGGATCTTGCTCCCCCAGTTGCAGATTGGCTTCATGAAGCAACTGTTTTTGAGCTTCCAAGTTTGCCTGGACCTCTAACGCGATTCGCTTTCGAGATTCCTGCTTGCCTTTTTCCTGCTCAATTACGGGTTTTAATCGTTGGATGGAAAATTCAACCAGTGCATCCCGGGAGGCCTTGTGGTCATCTTCCATTTTTTGCAGGATCGATAATGTCTTTCTGCTGATAATAAATGTTTTTTGAGTTTTGCTCTTATTTCTTTGTTTCTTTTTTTTCAGCCTGCGAGCGATAATCTCTAATGCATCGGTGTCGGCGATGAGATGATCGAATAAAGATTTCTGCTTAACGCCAAGCTGGTTCGATATGATATTCATGGCCAGGATGGTATTTTCAGAGAGTCTGAAGGTTGCTCTCACTGATTGATTGGATTTGAGCTCGGCAGCATCAGTATGTGGTAATTCAAAATCCATTGCGGATGTATAGTCGATATTGGCAACCATGTTTTGCATCTCCTTTCGATCATTTATGCATCTACTGCTAAAGCGTAATCAATTTCTTAAGTAGTGAAAGAGAAAATTTCATAGAAATGTAAAAATAAAGAGGGGGGAGAATGAATAGTATCTTAGGGAAAGAGCAAATAACGTACCAAGCTGCTAAATTTTACCGGATACCTTCATTGAACGCATGCAGCCAGCCATAAAGCAAGATATAACGGCATTGATACGCCAAGGTGTTTTTTGAACTAAACAGTGCAAAAACCGTAACTGCATGGGCTAAATTTGTAATCAGAAGCCCTTTGTCACATCAAGAGAATGTTTTAACCCCATAGTTGCATAAAAAGATGGTAAAAAGGCTAAAAACAGTGACTCTGACGACCTAAAGACTTTTGCAGCGTTGGGGTTAAGTATGGGATTTTTTGGCAACGGATATTGGCATGCTCATTGCTTGTTTCAGATTTTACTTACATCCCCCCCTCCTTATTTTAAAGTATTATAATTTTGTTGCGGTCGAGTTGACTGCAGCAGTTGGTAAGGCTTCGTAGAATTTGTGCAGTGCAGGTGAAAAATTATAAGTGCCCATCTCGTTGATACTATCGGGAATAAGTTGTCGTAAGAGATATCGAAAGCATTCGGCAATGTGTCTTCTGGCAGAAGCATTGCGGCTGATTGTCATGCTTTTGTTTAAGTAAATTCAGCTTGTTCCCTTTTTTACTTCCAGACATTAACCGCGTGTGATGGATGTCGTGTAAAAAGTAGACGTCTATAGGCTTTAAATGTTTGTTTTTTCCGCGTGCAAAGCACACAGTTTCACAAAAAATCAAAATTATAGACCAGTAAGGAGTGATTTTATGGATCAAAGGCGTTTGTGCTCGCGTTTTATACGACTTGCTCTGGTTGGTGCGCTTGTCTCTCTTGCCGCCCTGACTGTATGCCCACCGGTACACGCAACAAAGACCTTTCTCAGTGAGTGGCGAGCGACCTACCCGGATTCGACCTCCGCTGATAATCTTGAAAGTGCTTGCGCCTTGTGCCACGCGGGCAGTACCAAAGATAATGCGTATAATGGCTACGGATGGGACTTTAAGCAGCAAAATTTCAGTTTCAGTGCCATAGAATCATTAAATTCCGATGACGATCCGAGCGGCAGCAGCAATTTGGAAGAGATCAATGCCGATACCCAACCGGGTTGGACCGAGGGCGCCAACAACGTTATCAACGGCGGCGCGGTCTCCAGCAGCGAACTTCCAGCCGAAATCACTGCCGGCGCGCTGGACCTGGCCACGGATTCGACAACGGATTCAACAGCGGATTCGACGACGGAATCAACAACACAGGTAACGTCCGAAACGACAAAGAGCGTCGATCTGCAAGCTGTCGTAGAAAACAACGCGGTCTATCTGACCTGGACCCTGAACAACATTACACCCAGGGGGCTGGGGGTTTATCGAGACACCGACCCGGTAGCGAAAGGGCGGAGTAGAATCGGCTGGATGAGATACGGCAACGAGTTTGTCGACGACAACGCCACCCCTGGTACGACCTACTACTATTGGATTAAGGCCACCGAGGCAGATTCGACCATCACAAACTCCATGGCCGTTTCCGCTACTGTTCCGGGCGACGACACCGACACAGACACCAGCACTGGCGATGATACCGACACCGGCAACGATGTCGACGCTGGGGACGACACCGGCGATGACACAGATATCGGCGATGACACAGATACCGGCGACGACACCGACACCGGCGACGACACCGACACCGGCGACGACACCGACACCGGCGACGACACCGACACCGGCGACGACACCGACACCGGCGACGACACCGACACCGGCGATGATACCGACACCAGTGACGACACCAGCACCGGTGACGATTCCGACACAGGTAACGATAACGAAGATGTCAACCAGTGTTCCGATATCACCTATGGGGCGCGGATGATGAAACTGCTCACCCGCGTTGAGTATCAGAACAGCATCGAGGATCTGGTCGGTATCGATTTCGACGTCTCCCAATCGATCCCTTACGACGCACAGATCGAGGGCTACTTCAACAACG
>JASFKE010000243.1:0-6261 GCA_050118795.1 Desulfobacteraceae bacterium
GATGGTATCCACCACACTCTGGGGCACCATTTCGCATTCACACAGGAGCATGTCTGCCGGATCATTATTGCGGATCCACATATTGGGCGCCAGCCCCGGCTCGGTCCAGCGTGCATCGACGGTGTTGGGCAACGGAACGGAGCGGGTCAGGCAGGCTTGCTTGACCCCAAGGTGGCTGCACACCCGATCCGCCGTTTTTTCCGCCATCAATCGATAGGTGGTCAATTTGCCACCGCTGATGGTGATGAAATTTTGAATCGGCCGTAGATCCTCGCTGTGATCGATGAGGGCAAAACCCCGGCTGACACTGCGGTCATCGCCATCCTTACCGCTGCTGATCAACGGCCGCACCCCGCAATAGGCGCGAATATAACGGGTCTTGCCCAGGATAGGCATCATCTGGGCGCCTTGTTCGATAATATGGTCGACTTCGTGAATTTCAGGGTAGATGGCATCCGGTGACGGGCTCCTTTCAGAGGTGGTGCCCAAAATGGAGACAGTGCCGCCGGGGACCAGAATATCGGCGTCGGTGGCCGGGCGCAGCCGGTTGACCACCTGGTGGGATATCCGCTCCTGGGTGACCAGCAGGCTGCCCTTGGAGTAGACCATTTGTATCGTCGCACCGGCCAGGGCGGCGATATCACCCGCCCAGGCGCCGGAGGCATTGACCACCATCTGGGCCTCGATGAGCATCTGCTCACCGGTCTCATGGTTGTGCAGTTGAACCTTCTGAATCCGGCCATTGTGAATTTGAAACCCGGTCACCTGGGTATACCGCAAGAGTCGGGCGCCATGCAGTTGGGCGTCGGCAATGTTGTCCAAAGAGAGCTTGAAGGGGTCTATGGTGGCGTCTTCCACTGCGTAGGCGGCTATCAGTTTTTCAGATAGCGCCGGCTCCATCTCCCGGGCGGTTTGAAGATCCACAGGGGTCGTGTTGATATGGGCCTGGGTGCACAGGCCCGGAAAGTCGGCGATATAATTTTCATCGTCGCCCGCCACCGCCGCAAAGAGCCCGCCGGTGGGCTCGATACAGTGGGGCGCCATTTTTTTAAGCAGCCGGCCTTCCAATTTGCATTCGCAGGCCGAGGCCGGATCTGAGCCAACGTAGCGGGCTCCGCTGTGGAGCAATCCGTGGTTGCCCCCGGAGGCGCCGGCATTGATATCCTGCTTTTCTACCAGGATGCAGTCGACACCTCGAAGTGCCAGGTCTCTGGCCAGGCCTGTGCCTGTGGCGCCGCCGCCGATGATGAGAACTTGTGTTGGCATTGAACCCTCCTCGCCCCGGGCTCTCCTTTCTGCGGATGGTCCCTTGATGGGTATCGGTTCATTTTCTTTTCACTTGAGAAAATAAAGCCCAAGTGGTATTGTTTTATCAACAAATGCCGCGAAATCCGATGGTCTTTTTCATAAGTTACCACAAGAGCACCCCATTGTCACGGCACAACTTTCATAAATGAAAATAAATACCCCATATATGTTCATGTTCGAAAATTCAATGCTGGCTGAAATGGAGGATTTAAATGGGCCGAAATTTGGACAACCCCGCAAAACAAGAGAAACCGCAGCGATCCACTTCGCTTTCGTCACCCAAAGCGACCCATGGGAAAAATGGGCTGCTTAAGGAGCGTCAGGTTAAAATCCAGGACATAGTGCATGCCAAAGGGTTCGTGACCATCGAGTATCTGGCCAGGAAATTCAAGGTGACACCACAGACCATTCGCCGGGATATTAATGTCTTAACAGAAAAAGGGGTGATCAACCGATACCATGGCGGGGCCGGCGTGGACTCGAGCATCGAGAATGTCGCCTACAATGAACGAAAGGTGCTCTGCTACAAAGAGAAACAGAAAATCGCCGTCACGGTGGCCGAACAGATTCCCGATCACGCCTCTCTCTTCATCAATATCGGCACGACCACCGAAGCCATTGCCCAAGCGCTGTGCAACCACAAGAACCTTCGCATCATCACCAACAATTTGAACGTTGCCGGTATTTTGTCAGCCGACTCCAACTTCGAGGTGATTGTGGCCGGAGGCCTGGTGCGTCACCGCGATTGCGGCATTATCGGAGAGGCCACCATCGATTTTATTCAACAATTCAAAGTCGATTACGGGATCATCGGTATTAGCGGTATTGATATCGACGGCACCCTGCTCGATTTTGACTACCGGGAAGTCCGCGCCGCCCGCGCAATTATCGACAATTCGCGCAAGATCTTTCTGGCAGCCGACCATACCAAGTTCGGACGCAACGCCATGGTTCGGCTGGGCAGCATCGAAGAGATCGATGCCCTGTTTACCGACTCCCAGCCCCCGGCGCCCTTGACCGAAATCATCAATGAGGCCGAAGTGCGATTGTTTGTTTCAGGATAGGTCAATGGCGGTTGATTCTCCCCAGGGCGTGTGTACGCTTTTGGGAAGGGAGATTTTCAAAAATGAAACAATTATATGTTTGGAGGAGGTAAATTTTCGATTTATGCGGTAACAATTTTCACTTGCGAAAATATAGCGCCGGTGTTATACGTGAAATGATCATGACAAAATATAGGCTTTAAAAGAGTTCATTTGGCAAGGCGCTGTATTGTAATACCGCGACCACAGATAGCGCGCTCCGAATTAATTATTATAAAGCGCTATAGCGATGTTTAGTCCGCGTCAGATCAATCTCTACCAATTGTGAACGGGGGCGTACCATGGGTATTTCGCTGCAAGGCGTTGACCGATTCGTTGGGCAGGAAATGTATCTGGAAGGCATCGACCTGGAACTGGCCCCGGGGTCCCGCAATGTCTTGCTGGGTCGTACCCTGGCCGGAAAAACCACCCTCTTGCGCATCATGGCGGGGCTGGACCGCCCCACCCGGGGAAAGGTTGTCATCGACGGTCAGGATGTGACCGGCACCAATGTGCGCAAACGCAACGTGGCCATGGTCTATCAGCAATTTATCAACTACCCCTCCCTGACGGTTTACAAAAACATCGCTTCGCCCCTGAAACTTGCCGGATTGGAGCGAAAGGAGATCGACCGCCGCGTTCGCGAAACAGCGGACGTTTTGAGCCTTACCCCCTTTCTCGATCGCCTGCCGGCGGAGCTCTCCGGCGGTCAGCAACAGCGCACTGCAATCGCACGGGCGCTGGTCAAAGATACCCCGCTGCTGTTGATGGACGAGCCTTTGGTGAACCTGGATTATAAACTGCGCGAAGTTCTGCGCGAAGAGCTTCAGGATATTTTCAAGCAACGTGAGGCCATCGTGGTTTACACCACCACCGAACCGGCCGAGGCCCTTATGATGGGCGGAAATATCGTGGTCATAGACCAGGGGCGCATTTTGCAGACCGGTCCGACTTCCCAAGTCTACCACAATCCGGCTACGCTTCGGGTGGCCGAAGTCTTCAGCGATCCGCCCATCAACTATTTGAATGCCCAGGTTGAGGACAACACGGCTGTGCTGGGCCAAAATGTCAAGCTCGCCCTTAAGGGGCACTTAAGCGGACTGGCCAGGGGACGATTCCAATTCGGTGTGCGTGCCAACCGATTATTTCTCGCCCCCATGAGTGCCCAGGATATTGAAATACGCGCCACTGTGGAGCTTTCGGAAATCAATGGCTCGGAGACTTTCGTGCATGTCAACCACGGCGACACGCGGCTGGTGGTGCAGCAGGACGGCATTCACATCCGCAAGATCGGCAGCAAGATCAGTTTATACGCCAATCCGGGCTCGTTTTTTGTCTACGACCGGGAGGGAAAACTGGTGGCATCTCCCGATCAGGTTTGCCCCGGGTAACTCCCACCCCCTGTATTGGTGCGGTTGGATCAACAGAGACAGGAGTCGGTGATGACCCAAATTCAATTGGAAGAGATTGCCCACAGCTATACTTCCCACCCCAAAAGCGAGGCCGACTATGCCCTCAAACGCATCCATGACACATGGCAGGACGGCGGCGCATACGCTCTGCTGGGGCCTTCGGGGTGCGGCAAGACCACCCTGCTCAACATTATCTCCGGGCTGCTGACACCCAGTGAAGGGCGGGTGCTCTATGACGGCAAGGATGTCACCGGCCTGCCGCCGGAACGGCGCAACATCGCCCAGGTCTTCCAGTTCCCGGTGCTCTACGACACCATGTCGGTCTTTGACAACCTGGCGTTTCCCTTGAGGAACCGGGGTGTTGGCCCTGGCGAGGTTGCCCAGCGGGTCAAGGAGGTGGCCGATATCCTGGATTTGACACCCCATTTAAAAAGAAAGGCGGCCGGTTTGGCCGCAGATGCCAAACAGAAAATCTCCCTTGGACGGGGCCTGGTGCGCAAGGACGTGGCCGCCATCCTCTTTGATGAACCGCTCACCGTCATCGACCCCCAGCTCAAATGGCATTTAAGGCGCAAACTCAAGGAGATTCACGAGCAGCTGAAGCTGACCTTGATCTATGTGACCCATGACCAGGTGGAAGCGCTGACGTTCGCCGACAAGGTCATGGTGATGTACGAAGGTGAATTGGTCCAGGTGGGTACCCCCCAGGAGCTCTTTGAAAACCCGAGCCACAAGTTTGTGGGCTACTTTATCGGCAGTCCCGGTATGAATTTTATGCCCTGCACTGTCGACGGAAATGTGGCCCGGGTCAACGGGGCCAGTATCACTCTCGATGACAAAACCGCTTCCCTGGCAGCGGCCGCCAAGGGGGAGTTGGAGCTGGGCATCCGGCCCATGTACCTGAAGGTGCACCACAAAGAGGTGGCGGACAGCGTGGCTGTGGGTGTGAAATCCGTAGAGGACCAGGGCAGCTGCAAAATCGTGACCTTTAAAATGGGCAGGCAGGTACTTCGTTCACGGCTGGCAGAAGAAGATACGGTGCCCGACGGCCAGGCATGGCTGACGTTCCCCAAGCAGTGGACCAAATTGTTTGCCAATGAACGGTTGGTAAAATAAGGAGCGGCATATGGAAAAGTGGGAAGACAATAAAGCGTGGTTTCTGGTGCTGCCGGTCTTTGTCATCGTGGCATTCAGTGCCATCATCCCGCTGATGACGGTGGTGAACTACTCGGTACAGGACATCTTCGGGCCGGGCCAACGTGTCTTTGTCGGCGCAGAGTGGTTTGAAGAAGTTTTGTCCGACAAGCGCCTGCACGATGCCCTCTGGCGTCAATTTCTCTTTTCAGGACTGGTGCTCCTGATCGAAATTCCCCTTGGGGTCGGCATCGCTTTGATGATGCCCAAAAAAGGGTGGGGCGCCTCGGCCAGCCTCGTGACCATTGCTCTGCCCCTGCTGATTCCATGGAATGTGATCGGCACCATATGGATTATTTTCACACGGCCGGATATCGGTCTGTTCGGAGCGGCGATCAACTCCCTGGGTGTGGCCTTCGACCATACCGCATCACCCGGCGATGCCTGGGTGACCCTGATGCTGATGGAGGTGTGGCACTGGACGCCGCTGGTGGCGTTGCTGGCCTACGCAGGGCTGCGGGCCATACCGGAGGCCTATTTTCAAGCTGCCAAAATCGACGGCGCTTCAGCCTGGGCGACTTTCAAGTATATTCAACTGCCAAAAATGCGCGGGGTGCTGACCATTGCCGTATTGCTCCGTTTTATGGATAGTTTTCTAATCTATGCGGAGCCCTTTGTGCTCACCGGCGGCGGTCCGGGCAACACCACAACCTTTTTGTCGATCTACCTGGTCAAGATTGCAGTGGGCCAGTTCGATCTGGGACCGGCGGCGGCCTTTTCGCTGATCTATTTTCTGATCGTTCTGCTTTTCAGTTGGCTCTTTTACCAGGCGCTGCAAAATGTCGGCAAAGGAGAGGCGTGATGAAAATTCAAAAACGAACCATCGGATTGCTGATTTACTTCGTTCTGCTCATGCTGCCCATCTACTGGATGCTCAACATGTCGCTGCGCACCAATGCAGATATCCTCAACGTATTTTCACTCTATCCCAAAGATATCACTTTCGGCAACTATCTTAAGATCTTCACCGACAAGTCCTGGTATTCCGGCTATATCAACTCGATCATCTACGTCAGCATCAACACCCTGATATCTCTTTCGGTCGCCCTGCCGGCAGCCTACGCTTTTTCGCGGTATCGATTCGTAGGCGACGGGCAGATCTTTTTCTGGCTGCTGACCAACCGAATGGCCCCCGCAGCCGTTTTCTTGCTTCCCTTTTTTCAGCTTTACTCCACCTTCGGGTTGATCGATACGCATATTGCCGTGGCCTTGGCCCACTGCCTTTTCAACGTACCACTGGCTGTTTGGATCCTTGAAGGTTTCAT
>JASFKE010000244.1:0-6255 GCA_050118795.1 Desulfobacteraceae bacterium
CCAGGGCGAAGGCCAGGGCCTTTTCAACCAGATCCCATTGGTCGAAGGCGACCATGCCGGCCAAAAGATTCATGCGTTCGTGTTCGCTTGGAGATTCGGCAAAGCGGCGTTTGAACCAATCCAACGCAGCAGCGCCCTTTTTAAGCGCCCCCACCTGCATCACGCTTTTGGCGATATCCGCATGGACGCTCTTTCCGGCCATCATCTGTTCAAAGGCATCCACGGCGAATTCAAGAGCCGGCGAGCTGCCCCAGACAGCGGCCGGCCATAGCAGTTGATTGCGCAGCGCCGCCCGGGTATGGGGTTCATCATCTTCCGGCATCATGCCGATCTTGGACAATACCCTTTCAGCAATGGACCGGCCGATCTTGCCTACCCTGCCGCGCCTCTCATCGGAGATGACGCCATATGCGTGCTGCAAATTGGCGGTGATGCTCACCAAGGGCAGGTAGGCCTCTTCATTGTCATTATAGGTTAAAAAATCGAGGTAAGCGTCCAGAGGCAACCGGTTGGCGCGTACCAGGGCGTAGAGGTCATTTTGGATGCCCCAACGGTCGGTGTGGGGTATGGCGTTGTCCCGGATCCGGCCTCCCAGCGCTGTCAGATTGTCATCATCGGCGTATTGCACCCGGTAGAAACCGGACTGACCGCTGTTGATTTTATAGGCGGCTGTATCTGGCGGCAGATCGACGGTCATGGATGCCGCTTCCAGAATGACAAATTGCTCGGCGCTCTGACCGGAAGCGCTCCAGGTGGTCAAAACCACGGGAACCATCCAGGACTGCTCACTATCTTGGGGCAGATAGGTAAACCGATGTTGAGCCAGCGTCAGCTTATCCCTGCTGCGCTTGGCGGTGATCAGGGGATATCCGGGCTGTCCGACCCAATTTTGCACCATGGCGGTGACCGGTACAGCCGAGGCAGCTTCAAATGCTTCCCATAGATGATAACTTTCAGCGCAAGCGTAAGTGTGGCGGGACAGATAGGTCTGCACCCCTTGGCGATATTGGTCCGAGCCGATATAGCCCTCGATCATGCGCAGCATGCTGGCCCCCTTGTTGTAGATGATGGGCGCCGTGCTGGAATTGATCACCACATGATCACCGCCGGGAATTTCAATGGGAAAGGTGGCGATGAGACCGTCCCGAACCATGGCCGACGAAGTCTGGCTGTGCAGGAACTGATCCCAGGTGCCCCAGTCCGGGTGGGCGTGGGCCACAACCCCATAGCCGAAATAGGTGGCAAAGCTCTCGTTGAGCCACAAATATTTCCAGTCGGCCGGCGTTACCAGATTGCCGAACCATTGGTGGGCGATCTCATGGGCGATGACCTCACAGATCCGCTCAACGCCCTGGGCCGAGGTGGTCTCCGGAAAATGGAGCAGCAGGTTCTCCCGGAAGGTGATGGCGCCCCAGTTTTCCATGGCGCCGAAGGCAAAATCCGGAACGGCAATCAGGTCCATCTTGGACAGAGGATAGTCGATGCCATAATACGCTTCGCAATACTGCAACGCTATTCGGCCAAAGGAGAGCCCTAAAGCAGTGGTATTGCCAAGCCCCGGCAAGGTTGCCACCCTAACCCGTGGATCCTGATCGTCCTGGACCACATCGAATTCACCCACTCCAAAAAAAACCAGATAGGTCGACATAACCGGAGTGCGTTCGAAAACCACCTGCTTGACGCCGTCCGACAGCGGGGTCTCACTGACGATGCTCGTATTCGCAATTGCTCTGAGACCCTGCGGCAGTGTCATGCTCAGATCGAAAGTGGCCTTGTAAAGCGGGTGGTCCATGCAAGGAAATGCCTGGCGGGCGGAGCTCTCCTGAAATTGTGTAACGGCGATATAGCGTGTGGCGCCGTCCTTTTCATAACCGCTGCGATAAAAACCGGCCATCTGATCGTTGATTTTGCCATCATAATCGATCTGCAGCCGGAATGCTCCCTGCCGCAATTGATCCAGGGTGATCATTAGCAGCTCCCGGTCCGGCTTGACGCTGAAAGCGCAGGCGCGCCATCCGTTATCGGTATGGATACGGCATTGCCACACGGCCAGCTCGAGTATGTTCAGTGCCACTTCGCCGACCTCTTCGGTGGCTTCAAAGTCGATGGTGACGCGGCCGTTGAATTGAAATTGTTTTAAATCGGGGATTATGTCCAATTGATAGTGAACGGGTCGTATGGTTTCAATCATTGACCGTATCCTTTCTCTGGCGTGCTGTCTCGGGGGTAGCGTTGCGCTCATGCCGGCGGCACAACATTCGTATAGGCTTTATGATAATGTTTTTGGCAAGGTTTACAATAGATATTTATGTCTTAACATTCTAATGGGTTGGCGAACTCTATAACCCAACATGACAAAAACCCCGATTATACAAATCCATCTGGAGGCGCAATGAAAAATTTATTGATGATTTTGAGTATGTTATTGCTGATCACCACGGCAATCAGCTGTTCCGGCCATAAACGGCATCATAAAAGCGCTGTGAGCGATCCTTCCGCTTACGCAGCCCATTTTCCGGATATCGATGCCAGCGGTGATGACCTGGTCAGCTGGGAAGAGTTCAAGGCCTACTTTCCACAGAGCGACCCTCATCTCTATGAATCGCTGGATCTGAACAAAGACGGCGCCGTGGATCACGACGAGTGGCATGAGTTCAAAGAGGCCCACGGTATCAAGGGCCATCATTAAAATTGAAATCTATTTTTGCGCAAATCCATGGCAACCGGCAACTTGAAGAAATCAAGGCTTCGGAGGAGAAGCTGTGGGTAGAGGTGGCGGCCTATGAGAGGCCGCACTGCCTGTTTTCGTCCTGATGTTTTTTATGAACGCCGGGTGCGGTAAAATTGGGATCGACTTGACGCAGATAGTCTATCATGGTTTGATGGGCAAGCTCACGAACCTCAGGCTCCTCAATATTGAGCAATATCGATTTTCGTTGTTGGATCAAGGTCCATATCAATCCAGCCACCACCAGTCCACCGCTGAATGACGAAAACAGGGCGGTCTCTATGGAGATGACGCCGGCCAGAGCAAGCAGGGCGATCAAGGCAGTTGCAGAGAAAATATAAATACGGATTTGACCGGCCAGCCAGGTTTGATGCCGAATGGACCACAGAGACAATTTCACGCTTATTGAATATGGGGATGGATTGCGACGCAGCTTCATAGAGGCACCTCTCTTTCGCTATGGACTTTTAAGATAATCAATCTGGCAAGGATAGAGGCAGGAGGCTGTATTATGATGCCGCGACGACCGATAACGCAGTGCGAACTTGAAGATTTTAAAGCCCATATATCTGTGCTTCTTTTCATACAAGATAATACCCCTGGACAGTGGTGTCAAAAGAGCACTCCTGACCTTAAGTAACTGGAATTGATCCTCCTATGATACTATACGACCCCGATATTCCCGCCAGTCTCCATGAATTCGGAATTCAGATTCCCATCCACGACAGCCGAACCACCAAGGTCTTTGAAACCGTAACAAACAAGCTCAAGCTCTCCCCGGCCACCGGAGACTGGCACCAGAGCCGTATCACCGAAAAGATTGCCAAAAATGATCTGCTGCGTGTCCATACGCCGGCCTACGTCAAGGATCTCTATTCCCGTCAACTGGAGAGAATTGTCACCACCACCTACGAACTCATCGATTCATACGGAAAGTACCACCGGTATGACCCCAGCACGGCAACGCGCCCGCTCACCGATCTTTTTGAGCGCACCCTGCACAAGGCGGCCGGAACGACGCAATGCTCGAAATACGCCCTGACCCACGGCTTCTGCTACTACTTTTCAGGGGGGATGCACCATGCCCATGCAGACCATGGCAGCGGATTTTGCATCGTCAACGACATCGTCATCGCGTCACGCAAGGTGCAGGCCGAAAATGGGGTGTCGAAAGTTTGGATTATCGATACGGATGCCCACAAAGGCGACGGCACCGCCGCCATCACCGCAACAGACGACACCATCGTCACCTTGAGCATTCATATGGCCCGCGGATGGCCGTTGGACGGTCCACAAACCTTTCCCGACGGTACCACCAACCCCGCATATGCCCCCAGCGATATCGACATTCCCATAGAAGCCGGAGAGGAGAAAGAGTATCTGGAGCGGCTTGAGCGAGGCTTGCACCAATTGGAAGCCACAGCACCCGCCGATCTTGCCATCGTGGTCAGCGGCGCCGATCCCTATGAAGGCGACAAACTGCCATCAACCGCGGGATTAAAACTGACCCTGGAGCAACTATTGTCCAGGGATCTGATGGTGTATGACTTTCTCAAGCGCCAGGGCGTTCCCAGCGCCTTTTTGATGGCCGGCGGGTACGGCGAAGATGTGTGGCGTGTATATACCCAATTCCTCACAACGGTCCTGCCCAGGGAAGGCTGCGGTCAGGTCTAAGGGCCTTGGCTCAGCAAGAGGGTTTGAATATCTTGGTTGCCTGTTCCATATCCTCGGGGCTGAAAACTAACAGGCATTTTCCATCGGACGGGGCCACGGATCCGTATACATAATTGATGTTGATCCCCTCCCGGCCCAATTGGTTAGCGATTCTGGCCAGTTCACCAGGGCGGTTATCCAACTCCAGCGCCACCACCGGCATCATATCGAAGACGTAATCGTGCTGTGAGAGAAGATCAATGGCCTGATTAATGGTTCCATCGGCAGGCAATATCCTGATCAGGGCGAAGTCGGCCGAGTCTTTGCTCATGGAGTTGTAACTGGCAGCCGAAGCGATACGTTTGAGCGACTTGCCGCGGGCTCTGAACAGCTCCTTGACATAGCTGGATGCATCCTGAATAGTGATGGCGTCAATATTCACGCCGGCATCGGCAAACCGGGCCGTGAGCTTTCCCAGTTCGCCGGGAGCATTTTTTAAAAAAAGAGAAATCTCGGTCCGGACCATGGCCTCTCTCCTTTTTAAAGCCTATAAATGGTGGGTACCAACGGCGGTCTACGGACAATAGATCAAAAGAGCCCGGAAAAGTAAAATCATATTTGGTCGCCGCCGAACATCTCCTTCACCTTGTCACGGTCGATGGCGCCGTCCGGCAAAAGGGGCAGTGTCTCGACATATTCAATATACCGGGGTCTTTTATAACGGGCGATGCGCTGGCCGATAAAGTCGATCAGATCCTGAGGATCCAGCTTGGCGCCCCGGGAAAGGAGACATACCGCTTTAATCCCCTCCTTCCATTTGGGATCAGGCACGCCGAAAACCACCACCTTTTCGACCTGAGGGTGCTCCAGCACGACCTTTTCCACTTCCGCTGGATAGACGTTCTCCCCACCGGGTTTGATCAACTCTTTGTCGGCTTTGCGGCCGGCGTACCATAGATAGCCCGCTCCATCCATGCGGCCCAGATCGCCGGTGTGATGCCATCCGTTGCGGAAGGTGTGCAGATTGTCCTCCTTCAATCCCCAATAGCCCTTAAATACCATGGGGCCGCGCATGGCGATCTCTCCCACCTCACCCACGGCCACGGGCCGATCGTTGTCATCCAGCAGTTGGACATCGGCCAGAGAAATGGGGCGGCCGGCCGATCCGGGGGCCTGGTTGTAAGCTGAAAGAGTGGCCAGCATGGAGGTCTCGGATTGGCCGTACATGCAGTAGAATGTGCCGCCGGAGACCGTCTGATAACGCTCTATGACCTCCGGGGCATCCAGCCCTATGACTGCGCGCAGCGCGCTGATATCAGATCCTTTCTCTTTCTGGAAATCTAAAATGGCGTTGAGCATGGGGGCGAAGGTGAACATGAACACGGCCCTGTACCCGGCGACGAGACGCACGATCAGGGCCGGATCGAACTTCGGCAGATTGATATTCAAACATCCGGCATGAAAAGCGCTAAAAACCATGAAAAGGCCGGCCACGTGAAAGAGCGGCAGGGCGTTGACATGGACATCCTCGGACGTCATACCGATGCCGTGCATGAGATGCATGTGACAACACAAAAGATTGCCCTGGCTCAGCAGCGCCCCCCGGGGATTGCCGGTGATGGCGGCGGTGTGGATGATCACAAAGCCGTCATCACAGCTCACCTCGGCCGGTGTGAAACCGGCGGTATCACCGTGGGGCTCGAGATCATCGAAGGCCCCCTGACCCGACTGAAGATTAAAAAAGCGAACCTCGTCGCCGAGCTTGGAACGAACCGCTTTGGTCCACTCGGGATTACTGTCGTCCGCAAATACCCAGCGCGGCTTGCCGTCATTGAGCGCATATGCGGCTTCATCGGCCGACAGACGCCAATTCA
>JASFKE010000245.1:0-6255 GCA_050118795.1 Desulfobacteraceae bacterium
ACTATGTGAAAAATAAGATAAAAAATAAATAGTGCTCCAATATTCTGTCATCTCTTTCCCGCCGCAGTTATTCCCATGGGCAAGGTGATTATATCCCCCTTTTGTTTTACAATTGTGATAAAAGGGGCGTAAATGGCTGAAAAATGCATTTATGATAGAAAATTGTCGTTGCATTTTAGCAGACCCTTGGATATAGTCACTGAATTATGCTGCTGGCGCTGCCGTAGCAATTTCAGCCTTAGGGGGGACGTATAAAAATAATGAATACCACTGTCGACTATGAAACCAATCAAACAACACCAAACCAAGAAGAGACTTCACCCGAAAACGCCGATGCAACTCCTGAAGTAAAAACCGATGACGAACCCGGCGTATCCGCGGAGGCGTCAAGGGACGCCGCACTCAAACAGCTGGATACAAGTGAAGAGGATGCACTCGAAACCGAAGAGAGCATGGAGAGCCTCATGGATATGTATGAGGAGAGCTTCAAACGGTTTGCCGAGGGCGAAGTCGTAACCGGAAAGATCATCTCCGTTGATAAAGACCATGTTCTGGTCGATATCGGTTACAAATCAGAAGGTCAGATCTCGATCAACGAATTCAGGGACGAAAACGGCGATATTCAAGCCGAGGTCGATGATCGGGTTGAGGTCATGGTCGAGTGGTGGGACGACGAGAACGAAGTTGTCGTCCTTTCTAAAGAAAAGGCTGAAAAAGTCAAAGTTTGGGAAGAGATCAAGAAATCCTATGATGCCGACGAGCCCATCCAGGGTACCATTGTGAGCCGTGTAAAAGGCGGCTTCTCTGTGGATATCGGCGTCAATGGCTTCCTGCCCGGATCCCAAGCCGATCTTCGTCCTGTGAGAAACCTTGACGAGATGGTTGGCAAGTCCTTTGACTTTAAAATTCTCAAATACAACCGCAAGCGCAGCAATATTGTTCTGTCACGCAGGGTAATCCTTGAAACCGAGCGTGAAGCCAAGCGGTCGGCTACCCTGGAATCCATCTTTGAAGGAAAGGAGATGGAGGGTATCGTAAAGAATATCACCGAGTACGGTGTATTCGTCGATCTGGGCGGCGTGGACGGCCTGCTGCACATTACCGATATTTCCTGGGGCCGTGTCAAGCATCCGTCGGAGCTGTTCTCTGTAGGCGATGAGATAAAAGTCAAGATTCTCAACCTCGATTTGGAGCGTGAACGGGTCTCCTTGGGCATGAAGCAACTGACACCCGATCCCTGGACCATCGCTTCCGAAAAATATCCTGTGGGTTCCCGGGTCGCCGGCAAAGTGGTCAGTCTGACCGATTATGGGGCGTTCATCGAACTTGAAGAGGGTATTGAGGGGCTGATCCACGTTTCCGAGATGTCATGGACCCGTAAAATACGCCATCCCAATAAAGTGGTCTCCGTCGGCGAGGAGGTCGAGGCGCTGGTGCTGGATATCAAGCCGGACAATCGACGCATCTCGTTGGGCATGAAGCAGGCCAATCCCAATCCCTGGGATGTTATCAGCGACAAATACCCCGTGGGGACGACCATCGAAGGTAAAATCAAAAATATCACCGATTTCGGTCTTTTCATCGGCATCGATGAAGGCATTGACGGATTGGTGCACATTTCAGATATCTCTTGGACCAAGCGAATCAAACATCCTTCTGAAATTTACAAAAAAGCGGATTTGGTTCAAGCCATCGTTCTGGAGATCGATAAAGAGAACGAGCGTTTTTCACTGGGCGTCAAACAACTGCAGGCCGATCCCTGGGAGTCTGTTGCACAACGCTATGAAGTTGGCAAAGAGATTACCGGTACCGTCACCAATGTGACCGACTTCGGTGTTTTTGTTGAACTGGAAGAGGGGATCGAGGGATTGGTTCACGTTTCAGAGATCAGCAAAGAGAAGATCAAGACACCGGTGGGGATGTACAACATCGGTGATTTGCTGACGGCCAGAGTGATGAATATCAATACCGATGAACGTCGCATCGGGCTCTCCATAAAACGTCTCGATATTGAAGACGATCAGGAGCTGCTCAACGAGTATGTCAATAATATGGGGCCTGCGACCTCCAGTTTCGGTGAAATTCTTCGTGAAAACCTTCAGGGGAAGATCAACGACGAATAGTCACATTATTGAATAAAATATTCAGCGACCGGCAGGGGATTACCTTGACGGTCGTTTTTTTTTACAGAGATGAATTGTTAAAGGCTGCTGGTATCCCCGATACCTTCACGCAGTACGTTCGGTGTGTCGTCGAGCAGGGAGATCACGCTGGACGGTTCTCCGGCGACCGGCCCGCCATCGATGACCAAATCCAATTGCTTGCCGAAGTGGTCATCAATGAGCCACGGTTCATTGAAAAGTTCTCCGTCCGGCGTGGCGGCAGTGGTTGAGATGACGGGGTTTCCCAAAGCGCCGATCAGGCTATGGCAAATGGCATTGTCCGGCACCCGGATACCGGCAGTTTTGCGTTTGGTCAACATCATTTTCGGAACTTGCTTGGAGCCGTCCAGAATGAAGGTATAGGGACCGGGCAACAGGCGCCTCAGGGTCTTATAAGCGTAGTTGGATACTTTTGCATACTGGCTGATGTTTTTTAAGTCGGCGCAAATGAAGCTGAAGGGCTTGTTTTTTGGCCACTGCTTGATCTGGTAGACTTTTTCAATCGCTTTTTTATTCATGATGTCGCAGCCGATACCATAAATTGTATCGGTCGGATATGCGATAACGCCGCCCTTTTTGAGGATCTCCACAACCTGGTTGATTTTCCTGGGCTGCGGGTTATCGGGATTGATTTCCAATAGCACGCTGATCTCCATGTCAAGTGGCAGAATTCTCGATGCTGCCGGTTATCTGAGCGGTGATTGCTCAAGCAGCAGAGAAAAGCTAATAGTATTCGTATGACCGGATGTCAAGATGGTATCACCATCGTGGGTGAATATAAAAGACCTTTCGTGTTTAAGGCGTCGGGATCAAATAAAGCTTGTTTACCATCATGGGCTTTGTTAGTGGGGGAGTTCAGCAGGCGCAGGCACAAAACTTACACAAAATATACTTTCCATATATAGTATAGGGTTGATGGTGAGGCACTATATGTGGTAATGTTGAACATTTATATGAATCAGGCACTATCTGGTTGGATTTATATCATATTCGGCCGGGTTTTCCATGAATACACTATTCGAAAGGAACTTCGATGGATAAAATACCCCCTGACGAGAGCTATTCATTTGACGATGTACTGTTATTGCCAAACTATTCGGATGTATTGCCCAAGGATTGCAATACACAGACACAGCTGACCAAAAATCTGAAGCTCAATATTCCCATTGTCAGCGCCGCGATGGACACGGTTACTGAATCCGAAACAGCCATCAGCATGGCGCGCGAGGGGGGCATCGGCTTTATTCACAGGAATATGAGCATCGACAGCCAAGCGGTTGAAGTGGATAAGGTCAAGAAGTCTGAAAGCGGCATGATTGTGGATCCTGTCACAATTCACCCGGATCAGAAGGTGCAGCAAGTGCTGAATTTAATGACGAGGTATCGCATTTCGGGTGTCCCGGTGACCAAAGGGGATCAATTGGTAGGAATTGTGACGAACCGGGACCTGCGTTTTGAGACTGAAATGGACAAGTGTGTCTCCGAGGTGATGACCAGAGAGAATCTTGTGACGGTTTCCGAAGGTATCAGCCTGGAAGATTCCAAACAACTGCTCCACCAGCATCGCATTGAAAAACTCCTGGTGGTGGACGCCAACGGCCGGCTCAAAGGTATGATCACCATCAAGGATATCGAAAAGATAAAGAAATATCCCAATTCCAGCAAAGACAGCATGGGGCGCTTGCGGGTGGGCGCCGCCATCGGGGTGGGGGAAGATCGTGTGGAACGCGCTCAAGTTCTGTTGGACGCCGGTGCCGATGTTATCTGCATCGATACCTCCCATGGCCACACCCTGAATGTTATTGATGCGGTCAAAGAGCTGAAAAGCACTTTCAGCGAAATCGAGGTGATTGCCGGAAATGTGGCCACAGCCAAAGGCGCGGAAGATTTAATCAAAGCAGGCGTGGATGGCGTCAAGATCGGCATTGGGCCGGGATCCATCTGTACCACCCGTATTGTGGCGGGCATCGGTGTGCCCCAGGTGTCAGCCATTATGAATTGTAAAGCCGTCTCCGACAAAACCGGGGTGCCGTTGATTGGTGATGGGGGCATCAAGTTTTCGGGTGATGTGGCCAAATCCATTGGCGCCGGGGCTCACACAGTGATGATCGGCAGCCTCTTTGCCGGGACCGATGAAAGCCCGGGCGAGACCATTCTTTTCCAAGGGCGCAGCTACAAAGTCTACCGCGGTATGGGCTCCATTGAAGCCATGAGAAAAGGGAGCAGGGACCGTTATTACCAGACCGAACAGGAAGAAGACGACAAACTGGTGCCCGAAGGCATTGTGGGTCGTGTCCCTTACAGGGGGTCACTGCAGTCCAATATCCACCAACTTGTTGGCGGGTTAAAGGCCGGCATGGGTTACGTCGGCTGCCGATCCATTGCCGAACTCCGGGAAAAGGCCCGATTTACAAAAATTTCCGCTGCGGGCTTGCGGGAAAGCCATGTACACGATGTCATCATCACCAAAGAGGCGCCCAATTACCGCGTTGAAAACTAGTTTGCCTTTCACCTTCCCAAAGACGGACCGACAACACCTATGAGCGATATCCAATCCGATTTTGTTCATCTTCACGTCCACACCATGTACAGCCTTCTGGACGGCGCCATTCGCTTGGATGCCCTATTTGAGCGTGCGAAAGCATTTAATATGCACTCGGTGGCCATTACCGATCACGGCACCATGTTCAATACAGTGGAATTCTATCAAAAAGCCTTAAAGGCCGATATCAAACCGATCATCGGATGTGAATGCTACGTGGCTCCGCGCACCATGTCCGATAGAACCCCCATTGACGCCAAAGGGCTTCGTCATCTGGTCCTGCTGGCGGAAAACCAGCAAGGGTATCGCAATTTATGCAAATTGATCACCAAAGCCCAGATGGAGGGATTTTACTACCGGCCGCGCATTGATAAAGCAATATTGCAAGAGTGCCACGACGGCTTGATCGCCTTGTCAGCCTGCCTGCATGGTGAAATTCCCATGCTCATTAAAAGCGGCCATATGGATCAGGCTGAAGAAGCCGCCCAGGCCTATCAACGGCTATTTGGCGAGAATAACTTCTTTCTGGAGGTTCAAAATAACGGTATCCCCATCCAGGATACGGTCAATGACGCGTTGCGTGAGATGAGTGCCAAACTCTCCATCCCCCTGGTGGCCAGCAATGACTGCCATTACTTGAACAAAGAAGACGTGCGTGCCCACGATGTGCTGCTGTGCGTTCAAACCGGCAGAACCGTCAACGATAAGGGGCGGTTCAGGTTCAGCACCGATCAACTCTATTTCAAACCAAAAGAGGAGATGATCGACTATTTTCAAGACTTTCCGGGGGCTGTCGACAATACCGTCGATATTGCCCGGCGTTGCGATGTCGAATTTGATTTCAAAACCTATCATTTCCCCCAATTCAAGGATCCCTCCGGGTTAAGCGCCGAAGAGCTCTTTGTCCGGACGGTGAACTCCGGATTTGAACGGGTCTGGGCGATTATTCAAACCAAGAATCCCGACGCGGACCTGGCTGTTTATCGTGAGCGTCTGGAATATGAGATCGGTATCATCAACAAAATGGAGTTTCCGGGCTATTTCCTCATCGTGGCGGATTTTATCAACTACGCCAAAAACAACGGGGTGCCGGTGGGGCCCGGCAGAGGATCCGCAGCCGGCAGCCTTGTGGCTTACGCCATGGGCATTACTGACCTGGATCCTATTGAACATGGTCTCATTTTCGAGCGTTTTTTGAATCCGGATCGCATCAGCATGCCGGATATCGACGTTGATTTTTGTATCAACGGACGTGACAAGGTCATTGAATATGTGGGCGAGCGTTACGGTGGGGGAGACTACGTCGCCCAGATCATCACCTTTGGGAAGTTAAAGACCCGCGCTGTTATTCGGGATGTGGGCCGGGCACTGGATATTCCGTTGGCTGAAGTCGACGCCATCGCCAAATTGGTGCCGGACGTGCTCAATATTACACTTGAACAGGCCCTGGAGCAGGAACCCAAACTCAAAGCGTTGGAAGAGACACGGCCGGATGTGGCTGAACTGATCAGCATATGCCGGACTTTGGAGGGGTTGCCGCGCCATGCCTCC
>JASFKE010000246.1:0-6245 GCA_050118795.1 Desulfobacteraceae bacterium
GGCATTGTACCAGTTTAAGATCTCGACGCGGTGGCCTTTGGATTGGAGCAAAGCGCCGATATAGTAAAGCCCCATGGGGACCGCCGCAATCTCTTCCACATGGATGCGGGGATTGAGAAAATAGGGGTAGATCAACAGAATTTTCATCGTTCACATTGCCGTTTTTGCCATCTTTTTGATTAGCTGTAAGGTTAAACACAAATACTTGGCGGCCGTCAAGATGGGATCGTCCCCCTTTCAGGTGCGGCAGGCAGTTTTTATTTGGCCTTTAACAATCTGATATTCAATGTTATACTACACTTTTCAAGATAATTGAGTAGCAACCACAGTGTAAAGCGTCTCTGAAATAAAGTAACATATCCGACATCGACGCCACGAACGAAACCGAAAGGGCTCTGCCTTTGTGGATCAAGCGATGGGTCATTATCTTGCTGCTGTTTTTGGGTGCCGGATTGTCCGCAGGCGGTTATACCGATCACCTCATCAACTGGTGTGGCGTAAGACACCTTTCCCGCGTAAACAACGATTATCTGGACGATGCCTTTGACAAATCCCTGGCCGGATTTTTACTGCTGTCGAGTATCAAAAGCGGCCTGGCCGTGGTGGAAGGGTCGCAGGTGGGGGTGGGGTTTAACCTGGAGCTGGGGGATATCGTACAACCGGT
Source organism: Desulfobacteraceae bacterium (assembly GCA_050118795.1). Lineage (GTDB taxonomy): Bacteria > Desulfobacterota > Desulfobacteria > Desulfobacterales > Desulfosarcinaceae > JARRKU01. The sequence continues at coordinate 665 of JASFKE010000246.1, forward strand.
GTACGACTATGTGGACATTGCCTGGAAGGCCGCTCTGGCCGGCGGCAGCATCATCCTGGGCATGCAGATGGCCCTGAGGGGCTTGACCTTGATTGACCATTGGGCCTTGGCCGGCTTGCTGCTTTTGCTTGGCGTATGGAAATCCACTGGGTGGTTGCGTCCCCGATGGTCGGGGATGGAAAAGGGGCTGCGTGAGGCTATTCGGTTTGCGACGATGTTGTGCCTGGCCTTCTACCTCTTGCTCCCCTTATCTGTGGCGGGGGTGGCCGCCCTATCCCATCAAATCACCCGCCCGATCATTGAAAACTCACATAAGGAGCTCAAACGCATCGACAAAGAGATTTCACCAAAAGAGCTGGATCAAGCGGCGTTAGCTGATCTGGCCGCCGAAAGCTTTGCTTCCCCATCCTTGAAAAAACGATTGACCGACTCCGGCACCGGCATACAGATGTTAATCTCCTTTATAAAATCCGAAACGGATCAAATCGCAGCCTTGGCGCTTAAGCTTATCGCGGCATATCTGTTCGACTGCATCCTGTTTCCGCTGTTCTTCGGCCTTATTTTGATCACCATGATCAAGGGCGCAGTGCATTACCTCTTTGACCTGAGCCGGGTGCAGCATGCATGATCCTCGCGAAAGAAAGGCGCCATGGATATAGATCTATCTCCTCAAAACAATGTTATTCTCATCGGCATGCCCGCTGTGGGTAAAAGCACGCTGGGGGTCGTGCTGGCCAAACGCATGGGCTTTGCCTTTACGGATACGGACCTGCTCATTCAAACCGGTGAAGGCGAAAGCCTCTCCAACATCATCGAGAAAGTCGGTCTGGAAAAGTTTTGTGACATCGAAGCGCAATACATCCAAAAGCTATCCACAAAACGAACCGTCATTGCCACGGGTGGCAGCGTTGTTTATCGTCCCGGGGCTATGGCGCATCTAAACAATTTGGGGTGCACTGTTTTTCTCGATATTGGGTTAACCCCATTGGCCCGGCGATTGAAGGAGATGGACGCCCGGGGGGTGGTCCGCCTGCCCGGCCAAACCATAGAGCAGCTCTATGCGCAGCGCCGCCCGCTCTACCAACGCTTTGCACAGATCACCGTTGACTGCACCCACTGCACACCGGATGCGGCCGTGCGAAAAGTGCTCGGGGCCCTCAAATAGCCCCGGGAGCTTCAACAATACCTCAGGACGATTCGTCTGTGCCCCCATTGCCCAGCTTGCCCCTGACAACCGCCCGCTCCCCAAAACGCTCCGCCACGGCATCCATGGCGCGATCCACTTTTTCCCATTTATGGTCACGGACCTGCCGGCCGTCGGGGAAAAGCGAAGCCTGAACAGGCGTGCTATCGGGTTGCAATGCCCCCGCCCCCACCCCGATCAATCGCACGGCCCGGGTCAGTGAAAACTGGTAGAACAAATCCAACGCCACCTGGTAGATTCTCTCAGCCGATTGGATCGGCCGGGAGACGGTACGGCTACGGGAAGAGAGTTTGAAATCAGCTGTTTTTATTTTCAGGGTGATGGTTCTCGAGCGCATCTGCTTGCGACGCAATTGCCGTGCAACCGACTGGGATTGGGAGAGCAGATAACCGCTCAACAATTCACGATCGAGGGTATTGCGCGATAGTGTGGTCTCCGTGCTGATCGATTTGGTTTCACTGTGGGGGGTCACCGCCGAGTCGTCCTGCCCACGGGATAACGACATCAGGCGATGCCCGAATTTACCTAATTTTTTGATCAGCACGGACGGGGGGCAGTGGCGCACCTGCCCCAGGGTCACAACCCCCAGTGAAGATAGTATTTTTCGGGCCTGTTGCCCCACGCCGGGGACTTTTTCAATGGCCAATGTGTTGATAAAACCGGCCATCTGGCCGGGTGAAATGACCGTCAACCCATCGGGCTTGTCCAGATCCGAAGCTATTTTAGCCAGAAATTTATTGGGCGCCGCCCCCACGGAGCAGGTCAGGCCGACCTCACAATGGATTTTTTCTTTCATGGTGGCGGCGATGCGGTCAGCAGTGCCGTGGAGTCGCCGGCAGCCGGTGATATCAACGAAAGCTTCATCAATGGAGATCGGCTCCACCAGGGGGGAAAATCCCCTCAAAATCGACATGATTTGCCGGGACAGTTCCACATACCGCTTGCGCCGCGGCGGAACTATCACCAAATTCCGGCATTTGCGCCGGGCCTGGAAGATGGGCATAGCTGAGTGGATGCCATATTTTCGGGCCTCGTAACTGGCTGCGGCCACCACCCCCCGCTGGGATTTGCCACCCACGACCACACATCTGTTGCGCAAACAGGGATCGTCCATTTGCTCAACAGATGCAAAGAAAGCATCCATATCGATATGCAGAATAATATTGCTTGCCATTAATTACATTTTTGTTATATCGATCTATCCATACGCTCAACTATTCGAGTGAACGTTGTTTCTTGACCGGGAGCCAGGCCGTATATGAAAAAAATAGAACAAGTCACCCTCTTTTACGAAATCAGCCTTGCCCTCAATGAGCATCTTGACCTTAAGAAGGCTCTATACCGGGTCCTGGATATTCTGTCCAGTTCTATGGAGATGGGGCGGGGAACGGTATCGATTCTGAATCCGCTGCGAAACGAAATCAGTATCGAAGTCGCCCACAGTCTCTCTCCCAGCACCATTGAACGGGTCAAATACAAGCTGGGGGAAGGCATCACCGGACGCGTCATTCAATCCGGCAAAGCGGTGACCATTCCCAAGATCAGTGAAGAGCCCGATTTTCTTGATCGAACGGCATCGCGCAAAAAAGGAAAGGGTATCGAAGAGCTCTCGTTTATCTGTGTGCCCATCAAAAAAGGGAAACAGGTCATCGGCGCCCTGAGCGTCGACCGTATCTATGAAAAAGGCTACCCCCTCAAGGAGGGGCAGAAGCTGCTCTCCGTGGTCGCCACCATGATCGCCCAACATGTGATCAATTTAGAGATCATACGCCGTGAAAAAAACCAGCTGCGCAATGAGAATAAGCGACTTCGCAATGAACTCGAGAATAAATACCGTATCACCAATATCATTGGGAACAGCAATAAAATGCGTGAAGTCTATCAAATGATTTCACAGGTATGTAAAAGCAACGCCACCGTGCTGGTCCGCGGTGAAAGCGGTACCGGCAAAGAGCTGGTGGCCAACTCCGTCCACTACAACAGTCATCGCGCAAAGGGGCCCTTTGTCAAAGTAAACTGTGCGGCCATCCCGGCCAATCTGATTGAAAGCGAACTTTTCGGTCACGAGAAGGGGGCCTTTACCGGGGCCATCAAGCAAAAAGCGGGCAAATTCGAATTGGCCCACAAAGGCACCATTTTTCTGGATGAAATCGGCTCCATTGGATTGGATGTGCAGGCCAATCTGCTCAGGGTGCTGCAAGAAAAAGAATTTGAGCGTGTCGGCGGTCAAAGAACCCTTAAAGTGGACGTCCGGATCGTAGCGGCAACCAATAAAAACCTGGAAAACGCGGTGGAAGAGGGCACCTTTCGCGGTGACCTCTATTACCGGCTTAATGTCTTCCCCATCTACATGCCGCCCCTGCGTGAACGAAAAACTGATATTCTTTTGCTGGCCGACTTTTTCCTGGAAAAATATACCAAAGAGAATGACAAAGAGATCAAGCGTTTTTCAACCCCCGCCATCGATATGCTCATGGCTTACCACTGGCCGGGCAATGTCCGTGAATTGGAGAACTGTATCGAGCGCAGCGTATTGTTGTGTGATGGGGGTGTGGTCCACAGCTACCACCTGCCGCCCACACTGCAGACCGGTGCGGAGTCCGACACTTTGCCGGAGCTCTCTCTGGAGGACGCAGTGGCCAACCTGGAAAGGGAGATGATCATAGACGCCCTGAAGAACACACGCGGCAACATAACCTCCGCCGCGCAAATCCTAAAAACCACTGTACGCAAATTTGCATATAAAGCCAAACGCTTTGGAGTGCATTACCGTCACTACAGATAACCCTATAGTTGCCTTGGACAACCTTGGAGATATTTCATGCTTCCAAAGCCAGGCCATCGTTAATCAAAGGAGGCCATCGACAAACAGCTTCAAATCAGAGATGAAGTGCGAAATCCAGCGGAACAGTTAAACTACATCTGACTATGAAACCGGGCGAATGAAGGAGAGACGATCTTGGGTAAGCCGACCAAAGCGGAGCTGGAACATAAAATTCAATCCTTGGAAAATGAGATTGCTGCGCTCAAAGCAGCGCAGCCTGAAGTTAAACCTCATAAGGACCCATCCCTATATACAAAATTAATCCACAATATTGCAGCAGGTATATTGCTGATAGATGCACAAGGCAAGATCGTGGACGCCAACCGGCACGCGCTCAAAGTGCTGGGCTACACCTTGGATGAGATCTCATCGATGGACGAATCGGATTTAGTCCACCCCGACAATTTGAATGCCCAGCCTGTCATCACTGCCGAAGAGATGCGGGAAAGTGATCAAGAGGTGACCCTCGAGCGGCACTATCTTTGTAATAACGGGCGCTATATCCCGGTTGCGGTTCACGTGCGCTCTTTTCAAGGAGACATGCTGATCGTAACTTTTCAAGATATCAGCAAGGCAAAAGCGTCGCAAAAGGATCTGCGTAAAGCCAATGAGGCTTTGGAAATCGTGTATCGATGCGCCAATGCCGCCATTATCTCTTTAGATGCAGACACATGCGTACGCTTTTGGAATCCTGCTGCGGAAAAGATGTTCGGATGGACCCAGTCGGAAGTGGTCGGAAAACCTTACCCGGCCGTACCGAAAGAGATGCTGGAAGGCCACCGAAACTTCTTTTTGGAAAAAATCGTCAACGGTCGCTGTTTCACCGACGTTGAGGTATTGCGGCAACGCAAGGATGGCTCGCGTTTTTATGTCAGTGCCACCACCGGTCCAACGCGCAATGGCAAAGGCAAGATTAACGGGCTGATCTCTATTATGATCGATATCACCCACCGCAAGGAGGCTGAGTTGGCCTTGCAGCAAAGTGAAGAACGATATCGCTCCCTGGTGGAAAACACCCAGGACGGCTATTTCGTCTGCGACCAGCCCACTGGAAAATTCCGCTTTCTGAACCAACGCATGTGCGATCTTCTACGTTACACATCGGACGAAGCGATGAATTTGACACTTTGGGATATTATCTCCCCGGAGGATCATGACACCATCCAGGCCATGATAAAGCGCCAACAAGATGCCTCTTCGGTCAATTCCACCGCCCGGGCCTGCCACGCCGTCGACAAGAGCGGAATCGACTTTCGGGTCGAAATCTCCGTCTGCCCGGTAACCTTCGAACAGAGACCCGCCATCCAGGGATTTTTGCGCGATGTCACTGAAAAAGAGCGTCTGCACGCCAAACTGCAACAAGCCCAGCGCCTGGAATCCATCGGTACCCTGGCCGGGGGCGTGGCCCACGATTTCAACAATCTATTGATGGCGATACAGGGCAACGCATCATTGGCCTTGACCAAATTATTTCCACACCACCCGGCCTATGAACGATTGAGAAACATTACCACCTATGTCCACGATGCGTCTAGTTTGACCAAGCAATTGCT
>JASFKE010000247.1:0-6228 GCA_050118795.1 Desulfobacteraceae bacterium
TGAACCCTCAATCGTTGCTTTTTCATTATCACTGCGCAGGTTACAGTTCGGTTTCCGCAACAAAACAAAACCTCACAGTTGCATAAAAAAAGACGGTTAAAAGCTTAGCAAGGATAGAGGGCACTCCAAATCGCAATCATAGGTGTTATCCAGCGACAGACTGAGGGCTTGCACAAAAATAATGTTACAATATCAAGCGCCTATGCATCCTGCCCGGCCATAAGGGCGAAAGCTTGAAATATCTTGATATGCCATCGCTTTCGCGCCTTGCCGGACGGATGCCTCAACACAGGTAAATGTGAAGTTTTTTTAGCGAACCCTAAAGGATTGGGTCTATTTTAACCATTTTTTTGCGCAATTGTGGATTATCTGCCCTATTCTTTGGTGGGGTGTGTATTTTCGAACGAAGGAGATTTGATGTGGCAGTATGTAATTATTCAATACTGATTTTACTTTTTGTAATCAGGAAGTCTACCTTTGATCACTTCCAAAAATCCTGGTGAAACCGTTTCTAACTGTTCCAGCAATTTACCCATCTGGGTTGCCGACTGTGCGATTTGCTGTTTTTGCAAGGGGGAGATTGCACTTGTACCTCCCCCCCCTTTTTTTGAGAGCTCCTGAAACTTTTTCAGCTTTTCTTCGATATTGTAAATGGTACGCTTTGCTCGATCATCATTTGAAGTCATTTTTACTCCTATCGCTGCCACCGGTCTCACTTTCCGGAAATGGATTATGGCTTACTCTTCCTTGAGCTCATCGCAGGCTTGCTTGGCAACCTTTTTGGCGTTTTCCGTAAATTTTTTGCATGCACTCGATTGTACATTGCTTATGGCCATGGCGATAGGCGTAGCCGCTTCTGCGATCGCTTCTTCGGCCACCTCGACTTGTTCGGCATATTCACTATCTAAGCCTGTGTCTAAAGTGGAATTGCCAACGTCGCTGGCTGGGTATGCATCTGTGGATGTGCTGTAGTCTGACATGTGCTGCCTCCTGTAGTTGCCTCAAATGGTTGCATCAAATTCTTTTAACTGACATTATGTTTTGGTCCAAACAATCAATTCTCACCCTGTCTTGCCGGTTATCCCTTTTCCAGAAAAAAGCTGTTCTTTGTCTATGGCCGGGCCGCTGCGACGCGCCCTGTCAGACAGGTCACGCCGCAGCATTTAATTCTCACTGGCAGCGTCCTTTTTTTCAAGAGGACACCTAATCCGCAGAGGGATTAACCGCTTGTGTAGCTCTTGGTAGCCAGTTTGGAGATCTCTTTGTTGTTGTTGGTCAGACAGCTCGAGTACACGCTTGCGCCCGTTACAATGGTGTTGCATTCAGCTGAAGTTTGCAGAAAGTCAGCGGTTTTTTGGGACTCTTCTTGCATTGATGAAACGGTGTCGTTCAGGTCGGTGTTATTTGAGCTGCTGATTTCGTTGTAGCTTTGTCCTGCATCTGATACTGTAGACATGATTGTCTCCTTTTTAGTTTAGGTTTAGCTTTAGGTTTAAGTTAGGTTAGGTGTTGCCTTTACAATTTACCTTCTTATCCGATAAGGTGAATACCAACGCCCGGTTTGGCCTTAGGCTGTACCGGAAAGTCAGGCATCAACCTCATAGACTACATTACTGCTATTGATTTCGCCTGTGGCGTCATCTTTCACTGCATCGGCTGCCTCTACACCCTCTTGGCCGAAAATGCCGGAAGCCAGGATTTGAACCACCTCGGTCTGGGCTTCGGGTGACATTTGTTCGAAAATCTCCATGAAGGTATCCACCGGGTTGCTTACAGCGGCTTGTGGTGCTTCTCCGTCGCCAAGTTCTTCAGCCATACCCTCGGCCACCTCTATGGAATCGATATCCGATTCTTCGCCTGCCTCTCCTGCCTCTTGGCCATTGGCCTCACCGCCTTCGACATCGATGTCATTATCGAAGGAAACGGTTGTGTCCGGTCCCAAGACATCCTCGCCCCCGCTGATGTCTGCATTTCCAGTTGCGCTGCCGTCCAGCAAACCAATAACTTCGTCCAGACTGGCCGCCAGCTCTTCCAAGCTTGCTATCAGATCTTGATTCCACCCGCCTTCGGTATCTCCCTCCTCGGCCGCATCTTCACCCTGAATGGCGTCGTTTTCATTATCGACGGCGTTGCCCTCCTGAGCGGAGTCTTCACCCTCGCCGACGTTTCCTTCTTGTATGGTGTCGGCATTGGTCTCTTGATTTTCCTCGCCTTCGGCGCCCTGAATCTGGGCCATAAGGTCTTCGATAAATCCCGGATGGTGTTCTTCGATGGACATTAAACCATCAGCAATATTCTCTTTTATCTCCTCAATTTCTGAGCCTTCCGCTTCGGCAGCCTCTCCCCAAATGTCTCCTGTTTCGAACTCGTCGATTTCGGGGCCCCCAGGGGCTTGATTACTGTAATCGCTTTCCGCCCCTTCCATGTCTTTGGTGGACTGCTCTTCGGAAGTGGACTCGGAGTTTGTTGCACCGCCAGCCTCTGAAGATGCCGTAGCGCTTGAGGACACGCTTATGGTCAATGAACCTTCACCAAGATCCACACTGTATTGTTCGGTTCCGGACGGGCTCTCACCAACACTGGAAGCGCTATCAATTTGTGACATGATGATTCTCCTATGATAGTTTTGCAATAAATCGTCGGTTAAAAGTTATATATTGATCTCCATCACCGCCCTGTTTACTAAGATACTATGAACCGAAATTCAGTAAGCATTGAAAATAGCAGAGGTCGCCGGTCCACTGCTTTGAAATTGTCTATCCCCCCTTTCTTTCTGCTGCTGCAGGATATTATATGTTTGCTTTGTCTTTATTCTTTGGTGATCTTTTACCATAAAACCAGATACAAATCGGTTTCCGAAGTATATCTTTTAGCGCGAGCAAAGCAACATTGTTTTTGTTGATAACATATTAATTTTTTGCATATCCAATTGATATTTCAGTCTATCAGATTTTCCGGACAAAGCCGTTTAAACAGCAGCCGGCTTTCGTGCCGTCCGAAAAGATTTTGTCGCGGCGGCCTCTCCATAGGAGCGGCCGCCGCAGTTTACCTGAAAAACTTCATTAGCCGTTATTTATTTTAGGCATCCAGCTCTACGGCTTCGGTGGCTTCGGCGGCTTCAGGGGTTTCGGTTTCAGCGACTACCGTCTCAGCAGCTTCCATACCCTCTTCACCAAATGCGCCGGAGGCTAAAATTCCGACAACCTCGTCCTGAGCCTCGGGTGACATTTGCTCAAAGATCTCCATGAAGGTGTCTACCGGTGTATTCTTGGCTTCCTCAGATACTTCGCCGTCACCGACCTCATCAACCAGACCTTCGGCTACATCCTCGGTATCGAGCTCACCTTCTCCGGCCACTTCCTCGCCGCCCTTGGTCTCCTCATCCTCAACGATCTCATCGGCTACAGCTTCATCTGTGGTTTCGGCTAATTCGCCTGTATCTACTTCATCAACGGTTTCAGCTGTTTCACCAGCTTCTGCTTCTTCACCACCTTCGGCGCCAAAAGTCATTGGCATCTCACCGCCCTCAGCGGGAGCAGCACCTTCTGATTCACCACCATCCAGCATACTGATGATCTCTTCCAGTGCGGCAGCCAACTCTTCGAGGCTTGCGAGTAGGTCGTTCGAGGTATCGGAAGAACCTTCAGTTGCTTCCGTATCAGTGGCCTCTGCTGCCTCTTCGCTTGCCTCTGCCTCACCATCGGGGGCTACGCCCAACGGACTTTCGGCCACTTCTCCAGCCTCTTCACCTTCGGCGTCCATGGCCTCTGCTACTTCTTCAGCCATTTCACCCTCGGCGTCCATGGCTTCTGCTTCACCATCGGGGGCTACGCCCAACGGACTTTCAGCTACTTCTCCAGCCTCTTCACCTTCGGCGTCTATGGCTTCGGCCATTTCTCCGGCCATTTCTTCGGCCTCTTCACCTTCGGCGTCTAGCTGCATGAGGGGCATTTCTCCCCCACTCTTTGTTTCTTCACCTTCTCCACCTTCGATCATCGCCAAAATCTCTTCGATAAATCCAGGCTCGATCTCCTCAATGGCTGACAGACCGTCTGCGACACCCTCTTTCAAGCTCTCGATCTCATCATCTACGGCCTCGCTGACCTCTTCACCAGCTTTAGTTTCGCCGGCCTCTTCACCAGCTACAGCCTCGCCGGCCTCTTCACCAGCTTCAGCCTCGCCATCGGGGGCTACGCCCAACGGACTTTCGGCCACTTCTCCAGCCTCTTCACCAGCTTCACCCTCGCCGACCTCTCCATCAGCTTTAGTTTCACCAGCATCTTCACTGTCGACTCCTTCAGGGCTATAGTCGGCTTCTGCGCCTTCGACATCTTTGGTGGATTGCTCTTCTGCACCAGTGGTAGCATCAGTTTCCGCGTCCACACCTCCAGTGGTGCTAGCTTCGGCTTCTGCACCGGCACTGACAGTAATACTAAGGGAGCCTTCCCCCAAGTCTATGTTATAAGTTTCAGTTGCGCTGTCTACACTATCGATTGCTGCCATAATTCTACTCCTTTTCCAATTAAGTGTTAAAATACAAGTCAGGTTCCATCACCTTCACATATATAAATCGCTTACCCCACTTTTGAACACGGACACTTTTCGTAAAAAAAGAAATTCGCCGGATCTCCAGCCCTAAAGTCCACTTCGCTCTTTCACGAATCTTATTTTTTTATACATCTTTCTATATATATAAGGTTCGTTCATGTGGGGCTTAGCGTTAAAACCGATTAGCTCTGACAATCGGTCCCGTAAACGGTTAATTTCGACTTGGGGATTTAAGTATCACAGGAGTGGATACATATCGGTATCCGCGATTACTTTTATTAAAAATTTGACGCCATTCTTTAACACATTGATATATTGTGATTTTTAGATAGCATGCCATTTTCAATATTTTTTTCAAATGATTACTTTTCAAATTGGTCTATCTGGATACTACTTGGTTTCCAATTGCTTTTTTAATCCATGACACACCTTATATATACAATTTGAATACTATCTTTGCTTTTCCCATGGTTTCAAATTCTCTTTTAAACGACTTACCTTATCACTGCAAAAGCCTTTAAAGCTCTACTACTTAGGAGACCAAGGGTAAAACTCCCGTAAACCACTTCGAGACCACAGCTGTGTAGGATTATTCCGATAAAACTTTTAACCATTTTTGCCATATTTTTTATACAGCTATAGAGTTTAGTATTTTATGGAATTATTCATAGCAAACCACCGGGTACAGTTCGGTGTTTAAATTGGGAGAAGGAAGCGAAATTCTTTAGCGCTATCGAAAATCAGGCTGAAACCAGACATTGCCCCTTTTTTGCTACCATTTATATGTAACATTGGGGTCCAATTGAATCCCTCACCGTACCTCAGGGCGATACGGGTATCATGACTACAGGTGTGACAGGTACAGATGGGTTACCGTTCGGCTTTTTTAGCCTCTAACGGCCGTCGACGACGTACAGGTAAACTTTGGTGCGGTATATATCATCCAAAACGATCTCTTCCACCGGTTTCCAATATGGAATGGCAAATGTGTGGGATACCACAATGGCGCCTTTTTTAAGTTCGCTTTCGAATTTGGTTCTCAGCTTTGCCATGGCACCGGTGTATAAGTAGCATACCACCAGGTCGGCGTCGTTCAAAGATGTGGTGTAAAAATCTTTACGAACCAGCTTTAAATTCCCCAAACCCCTAAACATATTGGATATTTGGCTGAACAGAAAAGGAACAATGGAATTTTCATACCCAATAACATTGCAGTGCGCATATTGCTTGGCTAAAGCAAACGCCAGGGTTCCCCAACCCGATCCCAATTCATAGATTTTGCCGTTGACCTTTTTCCCGGCCAATAGTCCCAGCAACCCTCGTTTGCCTTTATCAAGGATTGGGGCCGGTGTTATCCCGTTTTTGGATGAATAGAATACAATTGAGCTTGCGATAAAAATAAACAGCGCCAAAACGCATAAGGAAATAATTGTCTCTAACATGCAGAAAAATCGATCACTTAAAATTCGTTTATCTTTGAAACTTATACCTGTCTACCACAATATTTAATTTGAAGCTACCCCCATATAGCATATAAATACCGTTCTTGCAAAAATCTTTAGGGCTCCAAAGTCAAGGCGGCCAGGGGCAAACCGCGGCGCAGTGCTGTAAACTACTGTTAACACAGGGTTTGGAGCAACAGTTGTTTTTACATAATAATATATATTGGGACAAAAAATG
>JASFKE010000248.1:0-6227 GCA_050118795.1 Desulfobacteraceae bacterium
AAGAATTACTTAGCTTTCTCTCTCTCTCTCTCTCTCTCTCAGCTACAATATTGAAGCTTTGCTATTCATGTTACACTTTTGACAATTAACCCGATTGCTGTAAAAAGATTTAGAACTCCAAAGTAAACTTCATTGTCGCAAAAGCCTTTAGGGCTTCATAGCCAAAACGTCGAGGGTAAAGAGCCGTAATATAAGCTTCTGCGAACCCTATGCAACGCCGGATCTGAAGTCCTAAAGGCTTTTCCCCTAATATAGACTTTAAGGTGGGGATAAAAAAGCAAGCTAATGTATTAATACACACAGGCCTTCTTACCATTTTGCCATATTTTTTTATAAAGCTGTGGGGTTGACAGTCTATATACCATAAGGTACAAAATTGAAGGTTGTTGATTGTTCTGATCGAGAAAGGGCTTGGCATTTTCGGCTCGACCAAGGCAGCCCCGAAAGATGTGTTTAAATGGGACATATACCATGCCCGTTTTTTTTTCCGGTGATTCGGGTTACGGCCAATATCGCCTCTTTTTATGAGTTCTTTGAGAGTCACGCCATCATGTGTGACCTACATTCAGACAGTATCCCTTTAAGTGTTGACGAGATGATTTGGGATGCTGTTTCGAACGCTCGCTTCAGTTAAAAAATCAAATCCATACATTATGAGGTTTCCATGTTGCGGTCCAACCAGATTACACGCCTTCTGCTGGCATTTGCCCTCTCTTTGTTCGGAGCCCAGTCGGTTTACGCCTGGTCATTTATCATCGATACGCTTGATGCGCCGTTAAACCAGTGTTCGACCTGTCATGACTCAACTTCGGATTACACGATCATGAACGGCTATGGCGATGATTTTTTAAATCCCGGTCATCGCGCCAGTTATGCCGGTAAACACCGTGGTCAAACAGGGGCCTTGACGGTGACCAAGGATTGCACTACCAGCGGTTGTCATTCCGCCGGCAGTGGCTACCCCATAAAGGCCACCGGGCTTGACGAGATGGATTCGGATGGAGATGGTTTTACCAATGTGACGGAAATCACCGCCGGGACCTCTCCCGGTGATGCCGGTGATTTTCCGGAGGATTCCACCGCAAATAGCGTTCCGGAGGATTCCACCGCACCGAGCATTACGGCTTTTACGCTTCCGGCGACCTCCGGCAGCCTTACGGTGTCCATTACCAGCTTCACCGCAGCCGACAATGTCGAAGTTACCGGATACATGGTGACGGACTATGCCACGGCACCGTCGGCCGATGATTCCGGCTGGAGTGACACAGCGCCGGCGATTTATAGGTGCGCCAATGCAGATGTTTACACCCTCTACGCCTGGGCCAAAGATGCCGCGGGCAATGTCTCCGTCAGCAGCAGCGCCCAGGTGGATACCTCGCATAGCCAGACAATGGTCAATGATCCGCCGGTTGCGTTTGCCGGAGACGACCAGATCGTTTCCGAAGGCGCGACCGTCAATCTGAGCGGTGTTGGCTCCACAGATGATCTGGGCATTATCTCCTACAGTTGGGCCCAGCTTGATGGGACCGGCGGGTCGGCAATTGCGTCTGATGATGCGCTGGCTGTGGTGCTGTCCGATTCAAGCGGTATTACCCCCTATTTCATCACGCCGCCGGTCAGCGTTGGTGGCGCCACGCTGACCTTTCGGGTGACGGTGACCGATGGTGATGGCGCCCAGCACAGCGATGAAGTGAGTATTACCGTAAATGATAACGGTATCAGTGCGTTTGACGCAATGCCCGGTGTTGTCTCCACTGCCACTGCAGCCGGTGATCCCATCGGTATCGGAACCCAAAGCCGCAATGTGTGCACCCAACTCAGCACCTTGGAATTGGAAGAGTTTCAGGGGGCTGCGACCACTGAGCCGGCCGAACTGCTCTATGGACTTGTGGATTTTGAACTGATCGTCAACGATCCCGCAAACTCCTCGATCACCATCTATTTTCCCTCCCCCGTACCCGAAGGCTATAAATGGTTCAAATATACGGATGCCGATGGGTGGTTTGATTTCGATCGTGACAAGATCAGCGGCGGGACAGGTGAGGGGGCACTTTTCAATGATGATCGCACCCAGATCACACTATATATCAACGACAACAGCGAATATGATGATGACCCCACCGCGGGCATTATCAGAGATCCCGGTGGATTGGCGACGGGTACAACAGTGGCGACGGTGAACGTCGGGTCCGATTCATTTGAGGGCGGCAGTGGTTGTTTCATCGATGCGGGGGCTGATCGTACCTGCATGAATTTACCTTGGGATATCTTCTACTGAGCCATGATTTTCCAGCACCAGGCTGTTTTTGTTTTTTTTACCTCTTTTTGATTTTGGTCTGGGTAGTTACTGAAAATATTGTTTGCAGGAAACAACCGACACTGCTGTCGCCGTAGACACTGCCATCATCGACAGAGCTGTCATCATTCGCTGTACTTGTACTTGCCCCGCCCAAGAGTACTTCATAGATATAGGTGTTGGCCTCGCAGACACAAGTATCATCGCAGTTATTAACAACACTGCTATGAGAAGATATGTCCTCAAAGTAATTCACCATATCTTGAACTGCATCAAGGCTGTATTCGCCCTCATCGCCAAGGCGATCGAAAACATCATTCCCATGACAGCTGGCGCACAATTGCTCATATACGACTTGAGCATCGTCAAGGTCCACCGCATCGACTTGGCAAGTGTCCTCAGACTCGGTCGATTCCTCGGACTCGGTCGATTCCTCGGACTCGGTCGATTCCTCGGACTCGGCTGATTCTTCGGACTCGGTTGATTCCTCAGACTCCGTAGATTCATCAGAAGATTCCTCGGTATATCCGTTGTAAATATACTCGATGGTATCCCGGACACACTCCTCATCGCAGTCGCTGACGCTGTCATGCGCGCTAATCGTTTGGTAGCAATCAATATATTCATCAAGGGTAAGGGTTGTAAGAGAACAAGTTGAATCATCAATGGGGTAAAATCCTTGGCCGTTATCACCATGGCAGCTGGCGCATTTGTCCATATACAATTCAGCATCAGCATAAATGGCTGGGTTCATCCATGAGAACAATACTGATAGAATAATCATAACTTTCAACAACCGCATTACGTATCTCCTTTTTATTACAACTAAAATGCTGTTGTATGGGTTAATTTTGACAATAGAAGTAAAGCCAAGCTATTGTGTTTTCACCATTTTGCCATCTTTTTAGACAACTGTTGGGTTCATGTCCTTTTAGTTAAGCTCCGCTTTCGTTCAAAAAAGTTACAGCCGCTGGTGTCGATTTTGTGGAATTTGTATTTACCGGGCTCCTTGCTCAAGCGATCTATAGTTTGTTGCGGGACGCCGCTGGGTTGGTTCCGGCCGTTGGCGGTAACGATCAAGGCGGATGGGCCCAGGGTCTGTTTGTTGCATATATGCTCGCATATACCGCACCCCACACAGAGCAGAAAATCGATCTTGTTCGGTTTGTCCATGCCGTCTTCTTTAATGAACGCAATGGCGCCGGTGGGGCATTTGGGAATGCATTTACCGCAGGGTTTGCCATCGGAATAAGAGACACAGCGGTTTTTCAACAATATCGCTGTACCGATTTTGATCGTATATTTCGATTGCAAATCAAAATGGCCAATGGCGCCCGTGGGGCAAACCGTGCTACAGCGGGTGCAATCGGTTTGGCACGCTCCAATGGACGGCATCAAACTTGGGCTCCAAAGTCCTCCGAGCCCCGATTGCATGAAAATCGGTTGAAGCGCGTTGGTGGGACACACATTGGTGCACGCCTGACACCGGATACATAAATTGAGAAACAGTTCCTCGTCCGGGGCATGAGGCGGGCGCAGTGTGGATTTGAGCTGGGTGATGCCCAAAGCCTGGGGCGTTAATATCAAGGAGCTGCATATGCCGCCGCCGCTCCAGGCCAAAAACGTTCGGCGCGACAGCGCAACCGGCTCATGGCGGATTGTCTGGGGCTGTTTCAGCCCGAATTTAAGTGAGGATGTCGGGCACACCGATAAGCAATTGAAGCATCGTACACACTCTTCCGGTTTGGTTTTTAGATGCTTTGCCTCGCTGATCGAACCTGTGGGGCAATGCCTGTGACAGCGGGGACAGCCCTTGCACGCTGTTCGGTAAAATCCAAAAATGGAAAAACGTCCGATCAGTCCGAACAACGCCCCCAAGGGGCAAAAGACCCGGCACCAAAAGCGTTTGCTGAACAAAGAGAGCGACAATATGCCGATAACATAAAAAATGAACTGAATTGAATGCTGAACCGCAAAAGGTGCCTGATGACTCAGCGAATGCGCCACAGGGATCAAGACCATGCCCGCAAATCGCGTCATGATAACAATCGGGTCGAAAAAATAGATAAACTGAAATGACAATCCAGCGGCGATGAGGGTGAAAATCAGGATCCCAAACTTGATAAGGCGCAGTTTGATTTTCAGGCTACTGTTGGGCTGTTTTTTCGGAACGCCTTTGGTGAACCAGTCGAAGATGTCGATCATCGTCCCCAAAGGGCAGATCCATCCGCAAAAAAAACGGCCGAAAACAATTGTCAGCAACAATACCAGGCAGCTAACTGCCAAGCTGGAAAAAAGAATGGTCTGTGCCGAAAACATCGCAACAAACGTAACAAGCGGATCGAGCAAAAAGAAAAAGTCTTTTGGCAAAGGCCAAAAAGCCTCACTGCTGAATAGTACGCCGGCGAGGAAAGTAAAAAAGAACAGCGTTTGACTTGCGATTCGGGTTTTTTTCAACGGATGACTATCCACCAACGGCCCCATGAATAATCTCATAAAGCAGCAGGGCTCTGCGCACGATATGCAATGTTAAGTCAGTGGACAGGGTGGCGCCGGACATGGCATCATACGTTTTGGCTTTGTCTTTTGCATTGGCGCTATTGAATGATTTAAACTGCCGTAGAAAGGCTTTGTTGTTAATACAATAGGACCTGTCGCAGGTCAGTTCTATGATTTTTATGCCCGTCACTTCGCCTTTGGCCGATACTTTGATGCCATATTTGTGAAGGCCGCCGCATGCTTTCAGTGTGTCTTCCAGGATGAAGACATAAGCATCGACACTCTGGCCGTCTGATTTGGAGTAATATGCCTTGTATTTGGTTCTGTCCGGTGTCCAACCCAGTCGCGTTGTGAACTGTTTCATGTGCTCAGGGGTCAGTTCAATGTGTTTTTGATAGATTTTTTGACCTTTTCCTAAAAATCCGATGACCGTATCTTTGCTCGTGTTAATGGTCAAGGCGGAGCTGGTTTTAGCGGTTAACAATCCTGCCAGTAAAACGGTGCAGAGCACCAGCATGATTTTATGGGATAAGCGCGTTTTTGGCGTTAAGACTCTTTTTCTCTTCGCTTTTTTTCGTGAAAAAGAGAGCAAGGTGCCCATGGCTATGACTAACATAAAGGGAATCACCTGAAGCCAGGCAATTCGTGACAGTGACCGCTTTTCACGATGGCTTGTCAGCTGGGGAGGGTTGAAATGGTTCGTGTGCAATAGATGGCCCGGGTTTGTAACAATCTCCTTAGCATCGGTATCGTCAAAACTGGCCTCACTGTCTTCAGAAAAATCGGCAAGCTCTTCATTGGCCGCAGACACGGCGGCCGGTGAATCCATACCGGCATGCGCCTGATACAAAAATAAGTCAGATGTAAAAGCTGCGATGGCCAGAAAAGGAACCAGCCACAATATCACCCTCGCAAAAAGGCGGTTAAACGAATATAGTGTCGTTTTCATATATAATCCATCCCTTACTTAATATTGAAGTACTGCTTTAAGTGCAAAATAGTCATTGTCTATTTCGTCCACATACCTTTCTTGATTCTGCTGGTACATGGCCCACAGGTCGAGGTGCTCATCCACGGAAAAGATGGCGCTCAGGTTGTAGTTGCGCTGATCCATCTTGTCTTTAATGTTGTCGTTAGCATCAACTCCGCCCATTCGAAAGGCGAGTTTAAGCCATTGCAACGGCTTGGCGGATAATTCCAGGTGAACGCCGGCGCCGTCATAATCTTGCAACGCTGTAACTTCCGCACTGTCATTTTCTACATGTTTGCCCAGATAGCCGACCTTGAGGTTCATACGATTCAATAAGGGCAGATCCACGATGCCGCTGGTGGTAGATAAATCCGCCGCCCATAAGAGAAGTGTTCCGTCTGGTGCATCTGCATCGGACCATTGATCGAACATGGCTGAACCCGTAAGGTTATAACGACCTAA
>JASFKE010000249.1:0-6191 GCA_050118795.1 Desulfobacteraceae bacterium
CCGTATTGCATGATGATCCGTCCTATGGTAGTTGTTAATTTACATCCATCCGACCAGCGCGCCCATCTAACCGTGTCGTGATGCCGAGGGCCGGCTCACAGCTGCGCCTTGAGGTGCACAGACACATCGCTGTCACCGCCGTTGTTATCTCTATAGCAAATATACACTTTTACATCGGCTACAAAGGATATGTCAGTGCAATCTAAACCCACCTATAAAGAGCTGAATCATCGGGTCAATGTCCTTGAGCAGCAAATTGCTGCAACCCATGAAATAGACAAGGCCGCCTCCAGAAGATGGCAGGACACATTCAATGCCATGAGCGAGGCGCTTGCCATTGTGGACCTGGATAATCGCATTGTTCAATGCAACCGAGCCCTGTGTACATTGGTTGGTAGATCCGAAACTGAAATTATCGGCCGCCATTGCTGGGATATCATCCATGGGGTGACAGGCCCCATGGAAGGTTGCCCGCACTCAAAGGTAAAAGACATTCGCCAACGAGAAACCATCCTCATCAATCTGGGAGAACGGCGTTTCGAAATCGCCATCGACCCGCAGTTTGATGAACAAGGGCAGATCTCCGGCTATCTTCACATTATGTCGGACATCACCGAACGGGAAGAGACAGATCGCGCATTGCGGGAGGCCCGGCAGACCTTCATCACTATTTTGGACAGCATCGACGCCACCATCTACGTTTCGGACATGAATACCCATGAGATTCTCTTCATGAACCGCCACATGAAAGATAATTTAAAAGGGGACTTCACTGGTCAAACTTGCTGGAAGGCCTTCCGGAAAAAAGAGGCGCCATGCGCTATTTGCACCAACCACAAACTCCTCGACGATCAAGGCGCGCCCACCGGTGCGTACATCTGGGAAGGACACAGCAACAGCAACGGTCGATGGTATCTCAATCATGACAGCGCCATCCGCTGGATCGACGGACGCTACGTCCGGCTGCAAGTCGCCACAGATATAACCCAGCTCAAATCACTGGAACAGGAACGGCAGATGACGGAAACCCAACTCAGACAGGCCCAAAAAATGGAGGCCATCGGCACCCTGGCCGGGGGTATCGCACACGATTTTAACAACATTCTATCCGCCATTCTGGGATACTCGGATTTAGCCTTGGACGATGCGTTGAATAACCGAACCTCGGCCCAATACATCCGACAGATATTAAAAGCCGGCGGCCGGGCCCGCGATCTTGTACAACAGATACTCACCTTCAGCCGACAAACTGAGACCGAAGCAAAACCCATACGCGTAAAACCCATTGTCAAAGAGGCCCTTAAATTACTAAGAGCCTCTTTGCCGTCCACCATTGAAATTCGGGCCCTGATCGATAGCGAAACCATTGTGGAAGCCGACCCCATTCAAATTCACCAGGTCATTATGAATCTGTGCACCAATGCCGGTTACGCCATGCGCGAAATCGGCGGGACACTTACGGTTAAGCTCACCAATGAAACTTTGACCCGGGATTTCACGGATCACCACCGAGAGATGTCTCCAGGTGAATATCTCAAAATGGAAGTCAGCGACACCGGCCCCGGTATCCCGCCTGGTTTTATGGATAAAATCTTCGACCCATACTTTACGACAAAAGAAAAAGGCGAGGGTACAGGCATGGGTTTGGCCGTGGTGCAAGGCATCGTTCAGGGGTGTAACGGCGCCGTCACTGTTGGAAGATCAAAAAGCAATGGGGCCAGTTTCAAAATCTACCTGCCCGTCATCCATACCGATGAGCCCGCCAAGGTCAAGTTTGATGAGGCCATACCGGGTGGAAACGAACATATCCTTTTTGTCGACGATGAGCCCCCCCTTGCCGAGCTAAGCAAACAGATGATGGAGAGATTAGGTTACAACGTGACCATCCGCACCAGTAGTTTTGAAGCGCTGGAGCTGTTTAAGAGCCAACCGGAAGCCTTTGATTTGGTCATTACCGATATGACCATGCCCAACATGACCGGCGACGTGTTGGCCGAAAAATTGACGATGGTCCAGCCTGACATCCCTGTGGTGATCTGTACAGGATACAGCGAAAAAATCACCCAGAAACTACTGGACCGCCCGAACATCAAAGCCCTGATCCTCAAACCCATCATCCGCAATGAGCTATTGATCTCGATACGCCAGGTTCTGGACGATGCTAAAGCAGAATCATCGCATGCCCCATTTGCTGATGACCCCAAAAGCAATATCCGTCGGTAAACCGGAATTGGTGTCTGGTGCGCAATCGGACGAATTCAAATTTCGCCTCATTCCGATCCCAGCCAACAGGGCAAATGTAAAAAACAATAATATCGGTGTGGTCCACTGCAAAAGGCCATCCCCGGCCATGGATCGGGGCAGCAAAAAGTAAGCCAAATTTGTCACCAGCAGAGCTGCCACCCAACCCAACGCCAACGAGCATAAAATATTTCGATACATATCGGTCTCCTTTCGATATTCAGCTAACATTAGGGCCTATGTAAGCCCGAAAGGATATAAAGTAAAATTAATTATTTTAATATTCGATTAATAATGCTAATGAAAAAGTATGATCGATTATAAATTATTGGAAGCCTTGGCCATGGTCATCCTGGAACACGGTTTTGAAAAAGCGGCACACAAACTCCACCTGACCCAATCCGCCATCTCCCAAAGGGTCAAATTATTGGAAGAACAGACCGGACAGGTTCTGCTGATCCGGGATACGCCCCCGCGGGCGACTTCCGCCGGGCGCCGCCTTCTAAAACATTACCTTCAGGTCAAACGGCTTGAAGATGATCTGCTCCAGTTCTCCAAAACAGCTTCAAAGGATCAATTCGCCTCCATCTCTATTGGGGTTAACGAAGACAGTCTGGATTTATGGTTTTTTGATGCCATTCGGCCATTTCTGTCAGCGGAAAACGTGGTCCTGGATCTTAAAGTGGATGACCAGGAGCAGACCCATGGCTTTTTAAAAAATGGTGAAGTGGTGGGGTGCATCAGCAGTAAAGATCAAACCATGCAAGGCTGCCGCCTCACCTACCTTGGCAGCATGAAATACCATCTCATGGCCACCGGCGAGTTTTCGAACAAATGGTTTAAAGATGGGCTTGGGAGGAACAATTTAATAAAGGCGCCGGCGGTCATATTCAGCCGCAAAGATGATCTGCACAACAAAATATGCCGCAGGCTTTTGGGAGAGGCAATACCCATTGCCAATGCCTTTTATATCCCCTCCTCTGTAAAATTCTTCGATCTTATCGCGTCAGGATTCGCCTACGGCATGGTACCCCACCTCCAGGGAATGGAGCTGCTCAAAAGCGGCCGGCTCATCGATCTGGCACCCCACTGCCAAATCTGCGTTGATCTCTATTGGCACTGCTGGAACCTCAAATCGCCGCTGCTCGAAAAGCTCACCGATACGTTGGTTCGCGGGGCAAAGCTGGCTTTAAAAACGAATTAGAACAACAAATGACCGGTGCCGGCTGTGTGAACATATATGGCCTTACCGTCATAACCAAAAGAGAGCGGCACCAAGTAGGGTTGATTTTCTTTGGACATGGCCAGCCGGCACACCTTGCTTCCGTGAATGATCGCATCGATCTCTTTTCGATCGGTGATCTGCTTATCTTCTCTTCGCACAGCCCCGTTCTCCTCATACCATAATTTCAGTTATCCCGATTGCAGCTACAGGGCTGACCATTAACCCGGCAATTAATAAGGCACCGCCGACATACTTATTCCAAATAATGACACATGCCGCTTCACAGGAATGGCGAATGGTGTTCGTATTCAATTGCAGGAGTAACCACAAAATCACGCCCGCATCCACAAACCGGTCTATGGGGCAGCCTCATCAACAGCCCTGGCCATCTCCCGGCTCAAGCCGTATAGGGTGCTTGCCATGGCAGTCACCAAATCCTCAATACCATCGCCGTTGGTCTTTTCCTGGATTAAGGAGACCCGGCGCACGGCCGCCTGATCATGCTGGATCGACGTCAGGGACCAAGCGGCTTTCAACGTCACGTTATCTTCCATACCGCCTTCAAAAGCCTTGATCTCCACCCTCAACCGTAAATCCGGCTCTATCCTTGTGGTCCATGGAAAGACCACCACCTCCTTGACTTGGCCATGGCGCTCCAAATTGGCCGCCAAGACGCGCACAATGTCGGAATGCAATGATCCGGCCCAGCGATGGCCGTCATGTACCGCCAATCGGGTGTCGTTGACCCGGGTGACGATAGCCGCGCGATCCAGGTAATCGGGCAAGGCCACAGGTCCCAGTCCGATGACCAACCGCCCCCTCTTTTCACCCGCGACCTGGATCGTTGGGTCTTGAACCGATGGCAGAGTATAATATAGGTAATTTGCGCCGCCGCTATTGCATCCAACAGACAAGGCAACCATCAGCAAAGCGATCCATAAGCGAGGCCGACACATCATTGGGAATCTCCTTTCCCGTAAATCAAAGACTGCGGATTGCGCTCCAACAGTTCGGCAAGGGCACTCACAGCCCGCGCCGCACGGGCCAGTTCCTTAAGGGTTTGGTTCAATTCGTGGGTGAGCGGGGCCTCGGCGTTGAGAACTTTTTCAGCGGCCGACAACGCCCCTTGCCCCTTGGCCATGGTGTTGCGGGACTGCTCCAACAGGTCAGAGATCCGGGGGGACAGATCGCTGTTTAAACCGGCGGTAAATTGTTGCAGTTGCCCCATGCTTTTATTTAAAGAGACCGCCGCCTCAGCCAAATCCCTGGACCCTATCAATTGTTTGGCATGGTGAATCGTCTCCTGCAAATCTTCACCGATCTGCTCAATGGGCAATTTTTCCAACCGGTTGAGTAAGCCTGTCAAGCTACCGGCGATCTCTTGGACCGGCTCAGGCACCGTTGGCAGAATGGGGTAGTCGCCGGCAAACCCCATGGCAGCCGATTCAGCATCAGGATAGATATCGAGGTTGATATAGAGTTGCCCCGTGAGCAAAACCCCGGTGCGAAGTTGGGCCCGCAACCCTTTGGCGACCAGCCTGGCGATCATGTCCGTTTCAGCAGATTTACCTGAACCCAACTGCGCATTGTCTCCGATGGGCTCGATCCGATCGGGCTCGATGGAGCAGAGCACTGGAATTCGAAATGAGTCGTCATTGGTGTTGAATTGCAGCTTGAGATCGATCACCTCACCAATTTTAATGCCCCTGAACTCCACCGGCGCCCCCACCGTAAGCCCCCTGATCGTACCGTCAAAATAGGCCAAAAAATGGACTTTGTGCGCGAAGGTCGGCTCTGAGATCTTGTCGTAGCTGGCAAAGAGGGTAAAGATATGTTTGTCCGGGTCTACCTCCCCCCCCTCCCCCAGTTGGATGGATGTTTCAAATGCGATCCCGCCTTGCAACAGGGTCAGAATGGATTGGGTGTCAATACGCACCCCATTGGGATCCACGGTCACATCCAAACCGCTGGCATTCCAAAACCGGGTGTTTTGATTCACACGCCGGTCGTGGGGCGAACGGATAAACACCTTCACATTGATCCCAGTGCCGCGGGGTTCCATTGCGTAATCAACCACTTGTCCGACATTGATCTGCCTGAAATAGACAGGAGCGCCGATATCGATGGAACCCAGTTTGGCCGCCCGCATTTTAAAATAGGTGCCGGCGGTATCCTGTGTCACCACCGGCGGTTTTTCAAGCCCGACAAAGTGGCTCTCCTCCTTGCCTTGGCTGCCCGGCTCCATGGCAATGTGAACACCGGAAAAAAGCGTCTCCAGCCCCGACACCTCACCGTTGCCGATGCGTGCGCGGACGATCCAGAAACGGGTCGAAGCCGTCAGATGGGATTCAATTTCAGGCACCATGGAAGCCGTTACCTTGACATGGGCCAACTTTCGATCAAGCTGAATGGTCTCGACCCGCCCCACGTCAACATCTTTATATTTAATACGGGTCTTGCCGGCCTCCAACCCTTCGGCCGATGCGAACTCGATGGTGATGGTGGGGCCTTTCTCCATAAAGGCCTGAACGGCTAACCCCACCCCGATCAGGCCGGCCACCAAAGGCACCAGCCAAACCAGACTGACCCGCCTGGAGGTTTTGACCCGGGGAGTAGGAATATCGTCTAATTCCAAAATCTTATCTCCATCGTCACTCATCTGCGCTCCTCCACGGCATCCCACATCAACCTGGGGTCAAAACATTTGGCCGCCAGCATGGTCAGC
>JASFKE010000250.1:0-6176 GCA_050118795.1 Desulfobacteraceae bacterium
TGATTCGATTGCCGATACCGTCTGCATCTGACTTTATATCGGTTCAATTTCTGGTTATGATGCTGATGGTAAAACAAATAATCGTCCGTATCGTAATAAAGGGTTTCATAAGCGAACGATCGGTTCCGCCCAATTTCGAGAATTTTATAATTTTGGGTCAGATGATCGAATACATCTGCGAGCTGATCCTTGTGAAAGGTGAATTTGGTATCATACCGTTTCAGCAACTTGATGCCGTTCATGTCAGCCAGGGTCGTCGGATGGAAATCGGCAAGTGTATTTTCCATTTGGTTCATTGTCTCACCTTTTAATACAGTTTTTATGTCACTATTCTTGGCATAGGGCGTGTTTTTGAAATCGATTCTCTCTCTTTCTAACAAATTCCTAACATATCAGGCGCAACTAATTAAAAAGGTTACATATTCCCATATTTTACCCCGATCCGGGTTTCGAACATCGGTTTTGAGGGGATTTTCACCATGGTATACAGCAGCCCGAATTAGGTCGCTCCGTCCCCGTGGTTTACATGCACGCGGTAGAAAGCTGTCTGGTGGCCGGGGCTTGCGCATCCTTGAATAAGGGATTTATAACTGACCGACAACTTTTTGCAGATCATAGCGTGCCGCGGTGTTCAAATTTAAATATTTCCGGCACACTGGAAGGCTTACTGATGATTTCACAACTCAGACAACAATGCATCCATATCGGCTATCTCACCAATTGGATGCTCTACAACATATTGTATCCATACACATATTAACACACAAGCTCCGGGGTGGCATATTCACCTCAGGAAAAAATCAGTTCCTTATCTCGTTATTCAGGCTATCAGCCCGGTATGGAAAAATTGTGGTGGAATCATGGTGAAATTATGGAGATAAGATAAACTTGTTCTAAAACCACCGAAATGCAATGGTAATTTAGGGTTCTATACAGCATATTGTATTTATACCCATATTGACACACAAGCGCTGGGGTGGCATACTCAACTCTGCAAAAAACAATTTCTTACCTTTTAGACATTTATCAGAAAAACATACAAATTCGGAGGCCATGGTGAAATGTATGGTTGGTTTTATCAGATGCACGATAACGATTAAATTTTATAAACTATTGCTCTTATCTTTATTTATGCTTGCAATTCCTTGCAATGTAGTAGGGCAATCTTCAGAATTAAAGGCCGTCAAATTGAACAGACCCAACCTGAAACGAGGGCTTTCATTCATGGAAACCCTCTCTGTGAAAGCCTCTGCTCGGAAGTGGTCTGATCGAGATTTGAGCTTACAGGACCTATCCGACCTTTTATGGGCGGCAAACGGCATCAATCGACCAGATGAAAGAAAATATACGGCATCTTCAGCCCAAAATGCACACGATGTCGATCTGTATCTTTTCATGAAAGACGGCGTGTATCTTTATAATTCAGATCGTCATGCTTTGGAACCGGTAATACCCGGTGACTTCCGGTCACAGATCATGATGAAACCGCCTCATAAGCCAAAAAATATCAGTGAAAAACCAAAACGCCCGCAACCAGTCTCTTCCACACCTCCCATTCAGATTATTTTAATATCCGACAGCTCTCGCTTCAAGATGGGGCCGCAGGAGTTGAGATATGAGTGGGGAGCAATTGATACCGGCATTGTTTCTCAAAACATATCATTATTTTGCGCTGCTACAGGAATAAAAACCAGGCCCCGGGCATCCATGGACAAAGAGAAGATAAAAAAACTGCTTAAGCTGGATGATAATCAATATGTGCTTTTGAACCATCCGGTAGGATATTCAAAATAGGGGGCCCCGGATTGCGCAAAAAAAACGCGATATGGGGTCGTCTACAAGGCACATCCGCCGGTTCATATCAGGGTTCAAAGGAGTACTGGCCCGTTTTTCAGCCGGGTAGCTCCTCGAATGCGAATCGACGCACACCCGCGCGGGTTTGCAGGTCGTCCATGATCAGGTAGCCGCAGGGGATCAGGACCAGGGTGATCACGGTGGCAAACAGCACGCCGAAGCCCAGGCTTACAGCCATGGGAGTCAGGAAGCGGGCCTGGATGCTGCGTTCGAGCAGCATGGGCGTCAAGCCGGCAAATGTGGTCAGGGAGGTTAGAACGATGGCCCGGAAGCGCATCGTCCCGGCCTCCTGCACGGCGCGCAGCGCGTCCATGCCTGCTTGGCGCAGAGCATTGATTTTGTGCACCAGCACCAGGCTGTCGTTGACCACCACGCCGGTCAGGCCCACAATGCCGAACAGGCTGTATGCAGAAAGGTTGTATCCCATAAGAAGATGGCCCCATACGGCCCCCACAATGCCGAAGGGGATGGCGGCCATGACCACCAGGGGCTGGGCAAAAGACCTGAACGGTATGGCCAAAAGGGCGTAGATGCCAAATAGGGCGATACCGAAACTGTTGAGAACATCTTGCATCGATTCGTTGCGGCTGCGGCCTTCGCCTTCAATGGTGCAGCGCAGATTGGGATATTTGGATTTGAGCCGGGGCAGGTAGTTCTTCTCCAGGTTTTGACGAATCTCATCGGCATTGGCCGCCTTTTCGTCCACATCGGCTGAAACCGTGACAACCCGTTGGCGCTGGGCGCGTTTGATGGATGCATATCCCTGGCGCATGGTCACTTCAGCCACTGCGGAAAAGGGCACTTCTATTCCCTCGGGGGTGCGGATGCGCATCTGTTCCACATTGCCCAGGCTGGTGCGCTGGCTTTCCGGGTAGCGCACCATGACCTTGACTTCATCCTGGTCGCGCTGGAAGCGCAGGGCCTCTGCGCCGTAAAGGGCATGCCGCACCTGGCGCGCCAGATCGCTGAGGGTCAGGCCGAGGTTGGCGGCCGCCGGCTTGAGTTTGAGCTGCATCTCGGTCTTGCCGGGCAGAAAGCTGTCCTCAATGTCCGAAACGCCCGGGTATCGCTGCAGTTCCTGCTTGAGCTCGGCGGAGGCCGCCAGAAGTTGGTCATCGTCGTCAATGGACAGGTCCACCTCAATGGCATTGCCGAAGTCGTGCAGGACGCTGCGGTAGCTGATGGACTCGGCATCTGGGATGCGGCCCACGGCCTTGCGCCACAATCGGGTCAGCGCCATGGTACTGATCTCGCGTTTTTCCCCTTTAATGAGCTGCACCCGGACCTGGGCCAGATGACTGCCGACGTTGCTGCCGCCGCCTCCGCCGAAATGGGCGCCCATTGTAGTGGAGATATACTCCATCAGGGGCGGGCTTGCCTCCGGCCGTTTGCGCTCTTGTTGGGCGACAACATCCCGGGCAGCCTGTTCGATGCGATCGACAACCGCCTGGGTGCGCGATATGGGGGTGCCGGCCGGCATGGTCAGCGTTACGTTCATATTGTTGCTTTCCACCTTTTGGAGCAGGGTAAATTTTAGGTGGCCGCCCATCCAAATGCCCAATGTCATCAGGAGCAGTGCCACACCAGAGGCGATGGTCAGGTAGCGCCAGCGAAGGGCCAGCGCCAGCCAGCGGCGGTAAGGTCCTTGCGCAAGGCGTTTCAAGCCGCGGGCCGCTGCATTGGATCTGGCTGCCGCTGCCCGGCCGGCGGCATTGCTGCGCGTCAGGTGGGCCGGCAGGATAAACAACGATTCCACCAAAGAGGCGGCCAACACCAGCATGACCACTACCGGAATGCTGCGCATCATCTTGCCCATGGGGCCGCCGGCCTGCATCAAGGGCCAGAAGGCCACAATGGTGGTCAGGACTGAAAACACCACCGGACGGCCCACCTCCAGGGTCCCTTCCACAGATGCTTTAAGCGGCGGCGCCCCTTGTTCGCTGTGACGGAATACATTCTCTCCCACAATGATGGCGTCATCCACCACAATGCCCAGCACCATGATAAAGGCGAACAGGGATGTCATGTTGAGAGAGACATCGTAGGTGGGCAGCAGGATCATGCCGGCGGCAAAAGAGATGGGGATGCCCAGGGTTACCCAGAAGGCCAGGCGCAGGTTGAGGAAAACCCCCAGCAGGAGAACCACCAAACAGAGGCCGTAAGCCATATTTTTGACAAGCAGGGTGAGACGCGATTTGAGGATGGTGGAGCGGTCCGCGAACAGGGCAACCTGCACGCCGTCGGGTAGATTGCCCCGGAATCGGGCAACGAATGTCTTGACCGTGTCGCACACAGTCAACGCATTTTGATCAGCCACCCGATAGATGTTGATGATTCCGGCGGGTTTGCCCTCAAATCTGGCGGACAGGTCGACATCTTGAAAGGTATCGCGAATGACGGCAATATGTCCCAGCGTTACCTCGCTGCTGTCCGCATGGGTGATCACGGGGATATCCCGGTAATTTTCCGCCAGGTAGCGCCGCCCCTTGGTGCGTACCAGGACCTCGCCGTTGCGGGTTTTTACGCTGCCCGCGGGCAGATCGAGGCTGAACCGCCGTACCTTTTCAGCCACTGCGGCCAGGGTGAGATTGTAGCGCTGCAAGGTGGCCTCATCGATTTCGATGTGGATCTCGCTGGTTCGAATCGCCGATATATCGGCCTGGGTAACGCCGGAAAGATTGGTCAGATCGTCTCTGAGTTTCTCGGTCCAGTATTTGATGGTGGCTTCGGGCACATCGCCGTAGATCGCAAGGGTGATCACCTGCCTGCGCTGGATCACTTCACTGACCACCGGTTTTTCCGCCTCGTCCGGCAGGGTGGTCATGCGGTCCAGCTCGGATTTGATGTCGTCCATCAGCTGCCGGGCGTCCCAATCCTTTATCACTTCCACGGATACAGTTCCCGCGCCCTCGCGGACCGTGCTGTCGATGCGCTTGATGCCCGAAAGGCCGGCGATTTTCTCTTCTATGCGCCGCACCACAGCCTCTTCCACTTCAGAGGGAGAGGCGCCGGAGTAAGTTGTGGAGATATTGATCCGGTCAAGGGTCGTGTCGGGAAAGATCTCCATCTTGATGGAGAGGGCCGTGACAATCCCCGCCACTAACATAAAGAGCATCAGCAGGTTGGCGGCGACATGATTTTCTGCAAACCAGGCGATGGCGGTTCTCATAGGGATTCCTTAATGAATTCGTATACGCTGCATTTTTCCCCACCCCCATGCGGGAGGGGATCAAGGGGCAAGGGGGATAAAACGAATTATCGCGTCGACGCAACCGGTCTTACCCGCATCCCGTCGCTCACCCCCTTGAGGGTCGAAACGACAATCTGCTCGCCATGTTTGAGGCCGTTGCCAATGATGGCGCCGTCAAAACCCAATCGGGCCACCGTCACCGTACGGAAGGTCAGCCGGCCTTTTGGGTCCACTACCCAGACCTGATCATTGTCGCGCAAGGCAGCCCTTGGGATAAGAGCGGCCTTGTCCAGTGAGCGGCCCCGGATCGTCACTTTGGCAAACAGCCCCACAGCCAGGGGAGGGCGCGTGGCATAGGGATTGTCAATTCTCACCACCACGTTGACCATACGCGTGCGCTGGTCCAGCTTGCCTTCGGAACGCACAATGCGGCCCGGCCACTGTTTGGTCTCGCCTGCGATATTTGCTTCCACCACGGCATCGGCTCCCGCACCGTTGCCATTGGTGAATCCCGGCACATCAAACCAGGCCAGATCCTCGGTGGGCAGCGGCACGACGATTTCAGCGGCTTGGGTGGCATACAGGACGGCCAGTTTTTGTCCAGTGGTGACATACTGGCCGATGTCCACCTCTTTTTCAGCCACGCGGCCGTCAAACGGCGCCCTGATGCGGGTGCGATTCAACTGCAGCTCGGCTTTGGTCAGCTCGGCCCGCGAGGCATCCAGCTGGGCACTGGCTGCGTCCAGCTGGGGCTCTTTGGCCACTAGCGGCGGCGGCGCGTTGTCGCCGTTCAGCTGGGCCCACTCTTCCCTTGCCGCGGCCGACTCCTCCCGGGCCTGGACAAATTTGCTTTCAGCGTCCTTGAGGCGGGCCTTGGCCAGGGTTACGGCGATCTTATAATCCTGGGGATCGATCTGCAGCAGCGGATCCCCCTTTTGAAAGGCACCGCCATCCACCAGGGCGGGCGAGATCTCCACCACCTTACCGGCCACCTGGGGAACCAGCGAGATTTCGCGCAGCGGCAACACCGTACCATGGCCGGTGACGCTGACCGAACGAGGGGCGAATGCCACATCAACAATGCGCACCAGGGGTAGAGGCGGCGGCGGTTTTTTGTGCTGCACTTCGGACC
>JASFKE010000251.1:0-6175 GCA_050118795.1 Desulfobacteraceae bacterium
AGAAAATTCGAACGGCGATGGTAGAAGTAAGGGGCTTGAATAAAATATACAGGCTCAATGCCAATTATTTTAGCTGTAGAAACGGTTTTCAGCCGCGATAATGACGTTTAACTGATGTCACATTCGTAGCTAAAGGACGCTCTTAATTCATAGACTTCTAATATGAAATTAAGACGTATTTCCAAACAGCAAACAAAGGAGAGGAAAAATGTTTAAGAAAGCATTGTTATTAACTGGTGCTGTGGCGATGGTGCTCGTCGGCATGACAGGTATGGCCGGAGCGGATTCTGCCCGGGACTACATCAGCATCGTAGGCTCATCCACGGTTTATCCATTTGCCACCGTCGTGGCGGAACAATTTGGTAAAACCAGCTCATTCAAAACTCCCAAAATTGAATCCACCGGTTCCGGCGGTGGTTTGAAGCTCTTCTCAGCCGGTGTCGGCGTAGAACATCCGGACATCACCAATGCTTCCCGGCGAATCAAAAAATCAGAGTTGGAAAAATGCCTTGAGAACGGCGCCAAAGAGGTCGTGGAAGTCAAAATCGGATATGACGGCATCGTTGTAGCCAACTCCAAAAAAGCCAAGGTTATGGAGTTGACCCGCAAGGATCTCTTTCTTGCCATGGCCAAAAGTGTTCCGGATCCCAAGGGCGGTGAAAAATCGATCCCCAACCCCTACAAGACATGGAAAGATGTGAACCCGGCGCTGCCCAATATTAAGATCGAGGTGCTGGGACCACCCCCGACGTCTGGTACCCGTGACGCTTTTGTTGAGCTGGCCATGGAAGGCGGTGCCAAGAAGTTTGACTGGATCAAAGCCATGAAAAAGAAAGACAAAAAAGCGTACAAAGCGCTCTGTCACACCGTTCGTGAAGATGGCGCCTATATCGAGGCCGGCGAAAACGACAACCTGATCGTGCAAAAACTCAACGCCAATCCCGATGCCTTGGGGATTTTCGGCTTCAGCTTTTTGGACCAGAACTCCGACAAGATTCAAGGCTCCTTGGTGGACGGCGTTGCCCCCACCTTCGATGCCATTGCCGAAGGAAAATATCCGGTTTCCCGCCCGCTGTTCTTTTACGTCAAAAAAGCCCATGTGGATACCATTCCGGGTATGCGCGAATATCTGAATGAGTTCACCAGCGAAAAAGCCTGGGGGCCCGATGGCTACCTGGCTGAAAAGGGTATGATTCCCATGCCCGATGAAGAGCGCAACATGTTCAGAGATAATGTCAAAAACCTCAAAACCCTATCCCTTAACGACCTATAATATCCCTTGCGCAGTGCCGATCCGTTGTCGATCGGCACTGCCAGTTATATGTTGTTAAGCAATCAGGAAAACGGGACACACCAGCCATGGATTATGCCTTCAATCGTAAGCAAGTCAGCGAACAAAAAAAATTAAGGGCCAAAGAACACATCGCGCAACCGGAGAGCGCAACCATCGAACCACCTCCCCAACAACTGGAGGTCCCTGATACAGTGGGTGAGCCCTTTGTGGATCATCCTCGCATGAAATGCCGCGATGTCAACGTGTATTATGAGGACAATCACGCCATTAGAGAGGTCTCTCTGGACATCGGCCGCAATGAAGTCATATCCATGATTGGCCCGTCGGGATGCGGCAAGTCCACATTTATCCGTTGCCTGAACCGAATGAATGATACCATTGACGGTTGCCGGGTTACCGGTACGATTCATTTGGACGAACTCAATATATACGATAAAAACGTGGATGTGGTGCCTTTGCGCGCCCAGGTGGGAATGGTTTTCCAAAAACCCAATCCCTTTCCCAAGTCAATTTACGATAATATTGCCTATGGCCCCCGAATTCACGGATTGGTGCGCAATAAAGCCGAAACCGACGAGGTGGTGGAGACATCGTTGATCAAGGCTGGATTGTGGGAAGAAGTCAAAGACCGTCTGGGTGCTTCCGGCACAGGCCTATCCGGCGGCCAACAGCAGCGGCTTTGTATTGCACGCACCATTGCCGTGGGACCGGAGGTCATCTTAATGGATGAACCTTGCAGCGCCTTGGATCCCATTGCCACAGGAAAAATCGAAGACCTCATCGATGAATTGCGACAGCAGTACTCCATTGCTATCGTGACCCACTCCATGCAACAGGCCTCCCGCGTTTCCCAGCGAACCGCCTACTTTCACCTGGGCGATTTAATTGAAGTGGGGGCTACACCCCAGGTTTTCACCACCCCGCGCCACCAGTTGACCCAGGACTATATTACAGGTCGTTTCGGTTAAGATAAAGGATAATTATGGCGAGATACTTGATCAGAGAGTTGGATAAAATCAAAAAAAAGATCCTTTCTTTGGGCGCTTTGGTAGAAGAACGGGTTCGTATGACCAGTGCAGCCGTGGATAACCGTGATGCCGTCATCGCACAAAAAATCGTCGATACCGACTGGCAAATCGATGAGATGGAAGTGGAAGTCGAAGAAGAGTGTTTGAAGATACTGGCTCTCCACCAGCCGGTGGCGGTAGACTTGCGATTTATTGTCACGGTCATTAAAATCAACAATGATTTGGAGCGCATTGGCGATCAGGCCGTCAATATCGCTGAAAGGGTGTTGACCATCGCCAAACGGCCGGGAATGAATTTTGTTTTTGATTATGCCCCCATGGCGGAAAAAGCCGAAACCATGCTGAAAATGAGCCTGGATGCGCTGGTGAATTTAGATGTAGACCGGGCCTTCAAAGTGATTATTTTGGATGATGAAGTCGATGAGATCAAAACCTTGGCCTATGATCGCATCAAAAAGGCCATCAAAAAAAATCCGTTCAGAGTCGGCTACCTGCTCAACCTGCTGCTCATATCGCGGCATCTGGAACGTCTTGCCGATCATGCCACCAATATTGCCGAAGAGGTGATCTACCTGATCGAAGGTGAAATTGTACGCCATGGCAAGTACTGATATGACGTATAAGCCAATATAACCATTATCAGCTATAGGTCTGGCCGGAAAAGGCCATTTGGATGGCGACCAGCAAATTGTATCCTTTATTTGCCATTGTCTACAGATAGCTTGAGATTCGGCAACAGGCCTGAGCATACTTTTTTGTCCTGAAGCAGTTCGATATTTTCTGTTTGACCTTGCTCATTCTCAGGTCACGTTTCGCTCGGTTGTATGTTTTGGGCTCAATTTCCAAATAAGTCAAGACTTCCAAGAACGGGCAGACTCGAATGTTTCTTTGCAAAAATGCATCATTTTGAAGCTAAAAACCGCAATTTTTGGAACGAAACAGCCATAAGTCCCCGGTCAAAACACAAAAAGGGAACACAGTGCGTGAAAACGTAGCTATGTAGGCAATTCTGTGATCAAGTTAGGCGTGTCATATAATAAAATAGTTAGATTTTTTCGTGTATCATCGCCGATCTAAAAGCAAAATGAAGAAATTTTTTAGAGAATACCGAAAAGAAGACTATGAGCAGTGTGAGGAACTGGTTAACCAAGCGTGGGGATTTGAAAAAATATTCGCCCCAAAAGCATTATCTGATTTAGCAAAACGCATTTATACCGGAGGCTCTGTCGTTAATAGTAATTACAAAATAGTTGCTGAGGTAAATGGTACAGTCGCAGGATTTATATTTGGCTTTAACGAATATGCTAAAAAGCCAGGAAAAAAGATTATTTTTGGCTTGAGTATTTTATGGCAGTTCATATGGGTCAAGAGCGAAAAACCCAAAGATAAAAAAGAATTAACTAATGCAATTAACTTGCATCAAAAGAACAGAGATAAGCTTGTCGGTAGAGGCAGAAGTGAAATCGTCCTTTTCGTTGTGGGTGAAATGTTCCAAAGGCAGGGAATTGGTAAAGAGTTATGGGCAGGCTTCAAAGAAAAGTGCATAGAACATGGTGTTAGTTCTATCATAGTTGAAACCAATAAACTTGAAGCCAGTAGTTTTTACGAACGTCTTGGCTTTAAACATATGGGAAACTTCGATTCACCACTGCATGAGTTTGCCACGAAAGGAGGGCAAGCCTGTGTGTATGAATATGTGTTCAAATAAAAATCTAATGCGCTGCACCCGACCCTCCGGTCGCTACCGCTCCTTTCGCTCGGGTGAGCGCAGGCGTTCCGCTAAAGCAGGAGGTGAGTGTGTTTCTTTCACATAATGGAAAAAATCCGCAAGTCCATCCATCAGCCTATGTTGCTCCGACTGCAGCACTTTGTGGCGATATTTCAATTGGGCCGGGTTGTAGAATAATGCATGGAGCTTCGATTATTGCAGAGGGCGGCAAAATAACTATTGGTGAACAATGTATTATTTTTGAAAATGCTGTTGTAAGGAGCAATATTGATCACTCAGCGTCCATCGGAAATTATTGCTTAATTGGTCCTAACGCGCATGTGGTTGGATGCACTGTTGAAAATGAAGTTTTTATTGCAACTGGCGCAGCAATATTTCATAGCGCACGTTTGGGAAAGGGATCTCAAATTCGTATAAATGCAGTTGTTCATCTAAAGTCGTACCTTGAACCCGGAGTCGTGGTACCAATAGGATGGATTGCCGTTGGGAATCCGGCTAAGTTATTTTCGCCAGACAAACATGAAGAGATATGGGAAATTCAGAAACCGCTAAATTTTCCACTAACAGTCTATGGTTTCAATAGACCGGAAGCATCAATGAAAAAGATCACTCAACGTTTATCTGAAAATCTTGGGTCGCACATTGATGACACTATAATTACAGAACCTTAAAACCGAACGATAAGATTCACAAAGATTCAGGCCAAAAAGCGGCTCTCACCTGTGATCCTGAGCGTTCGCATAACCACCAGATACCACACAAAATAGCCACCTTGTCGTTACATGCCAATGTCAGAATTCATCCGTATCAAACCCGGCTACGTAGCGGGCCTGTTACTCGTTTCTGGCCTGTGCCTGGGATTTGCCGGTAACTGGGTGAGCCTGGAGCACCAAGCTGGTGATGTACAGGTGACCCAGGTGCATGATTATTTCTACTCGACAAGTTCGTATCTATGAGCACAAGAATACGCTTTTTGTTGGTCGTTTCACTACTGTTGAACATCCTGTTTACAGGCATTCTTGCGGGCCATTTTCTTAAGATGAAGGAGCGTACTGCCAACCCTCCCCCCATTGACGCCGGTGATTTCAATCTATCCGACGAACAACTGCAGCTCATCCAGAACCAACTACATGCGGCACATCTGGCCAATCAAGCGATATTCGAACTGATCCGAAAGGAGAAGGACAAGGCGTTGCAGATACTGTGTGACAAGCCCTTCGACAAGGCTGCATTCCAGGCACGGATCGATGAGATTCACCGATTGCGTGGAATGACTGTACAACAAGTTTCGGAAACCGTGAAGCAATTGGTGCCGAAACTGAACGACAATGAGCGTACTGCGCTAGCGGAGCTACTGCGTAATCCACCACCGGAACTGCCTGGCCATTGATGATCAACAGTTATCGGCCTTCCGGTATTGGGTATTTGGAGTGTGAGTAGCATCGGTGTAAAATTATGCCATAAGGTTTAAATTTATTACAAATTCAGATAGATAACTTTCAGGAAGTTGCCATGCTTTTTCAGTTGATTTCATTTTTAGACTTGAATAAAAACAGTGTGTTATGCTGAAATGGTAGCTCTTATTCCGGTTTTTTGCACCGCTGCTACTCACACCCCTCCTCCGTCACGTAGGCATAGGAGGGTTTGAGAGTCGTGAGTTTTTTGCTGTAGATGATTTTTTGGAGCGGCTTTGAACTATCCTATTACGGTATATTCTATTATGTTTAGTTTTACCCATTGAAGCTAAAAATGGCGATTTTCGGGACAAAACAGCTGAAAGTTCCTGGCCAAACGCAAAATGGGAACTCAGTACGTAAAAACACACCTATGTTTCTGTTGGGCCTAGTAAAGAACAACGTCAATTAGCACTTCTATTACTTTTAGGCTTGGGTAGTTCTTTAAAAATCGTTTTAACAAGTTTTTAATCACAAACTAGTTAAAAAAGAACTATTGCATCTTTAATTATAATTGCGGAGCCGATTCCTGAAGCTGGGACAAGAATAGACCAACCATTGCGGAAGGAGAACCTAAGGCTGGGTTTGGGACAATTTTTTGCTGTAGAAGCTTATCTGTCGTGGCTTTGATCTTCCTTAATGCATGATATTGCATGAATCGGCTCCGCAC
>JASFKE010000252.1:0-6173 GCA_050118795.1 Desulfobacteraceae bacterium
GGATTGTTGACGTAATCCGACGGGTGGAACTCAATGGCTGGATTGTCGTTGAGGAACTCATATAGATCCTTATCGCCCAATGCGGCCGAGGCAACCAGTTTCCCTTCGTTGAACCCCTTGTTGTGATTGTTGATCACACCCATGGCATAAAGACGCATGATCCCCGGGGTCAGGTACTGGGAGTGGAACCCGAGGTCGTTCTTTTGTGAGAGTGTCTGGACGGTGGCCTGGGAAGCGGAATCCAGTCCGACCTGGAGGGTGGCGCCATCGGGAATCAGCCTTGAAATCTGTTTTCCGATCATGGTAGCCACTTCGGAGTGCCGGTCAGGATTGATGGTGAGCAGATCTTCTTGATGCTCAACGATGATATCCACATCGTTTACATGGATAAAGCTCTGCCCCATGACCCGGGGCATGCTCTCATTGACCTGGGCGATGACCAGATCCGCCGAGTATGCCGCCGCCCGGGTGACATCCACAGAGATACCCAGACTCATCCAACCAAAATCATCCGGCGGTGATACCTGAATGAGCGCCACGTTGATTGGCAGTTTGCGGCTGTTAAACAGTGCGGGAACATCCGACATGTTCATCGGGGTTACAAAGCGCAGGTTACGGGAAAAGTGCTTGGAGCTGGCCGACCCCAAATAGATGTTCCGAATGGTCATCAAGTCTTCTGTTTTGTTGGCCACGGCACTAAGGGGGCTGGACTCCTGACTCATCATGCGCACCACGTCCAGACCGGTAAACAACTGGGCGTTGTCAACCAGCGCCCGGACAAGAACCTGGGGTTCACCACAGGCAGATCCGATAAATACCCGCTGTCCCGGTTTGATCATCCGTATGGCGGTCTCGGGATCACACCTCTTTTCTATATAACCATCAGCCCAGTATAACGATTCAGCCATTGCCCATCTCTCTTGTATGAGTTTAACCCCCAAACGGGGAGGTGGTCACTGTCCAAACAGATCCATTTCGGTGGTGCCGGACCTTTCCGGTCGGCCCGATCACCGGAGATCGAAGCCGCTCGCTGCGCAAGAGCGGTTGTTGACACGCTAAAACCCCGCCGTTCGGCAGCCTTCCCAAAGAAAAGCCGCCGGCCGGTCGGCAAAGGCCGACCAACCGGCGGCAAACCGGTACATCCTGAGGACAACCATTCAGGATGGAGGGGTATATTACAGAGCAATAATATTGCGGGCCCATTGGAGCATTTGTAACTGCGGCTACCGCCATAGCATCTAATACCTTGCCAAAAGGCTATTGCGCCTCCCCGTCCTCGAGTTCGATGATAAATCGGCAATCCGCCACTGTGGCGCCCTGGCCTTCGGGATGAACGAGCAGTGGATTAATATCCAACTCTTTTATCTCTGGATTGTCAACCACTAGATCGGATAAACATACCAGCATCCGGTCGAGGGTATCGATATCGGCCCTGGCGGCACCCCGGAAACCGTTCAACAATTTATACCCTTTGACACCGCGCACCATGAACCGCGCATTGTTTCGATTGATTGGCGCCAGACGGAAGGCGACGTCTTTAAAGACCTCCACCATTACACCCCCTGAACCAAACATGAGCAGGTGGCCGAACTTGGGATAGCGGGTTGCACCCAAAATCACTTCCTCTCCCTTGGGAGCCATTTTCTGTACCAGGATGCCGTCGATTTGGGCATCTGCATTGTAGGCCTTGGCACTGTTGATAATTTCATCGTAGGCGTTGCGGACGGTTTCGGCATCGCCTATATTGATTTTTACACCACCGGCATCGGATTTGTGGATGATCTGGGGTGATACGATTTTCATCACCACGGGATAGCCCATCCCCTCGGCCAGTTGCACGGCCTCTTCGCCGGTTTTGGCCAACTCGGTGGGCAGCACGTTAAACCCATAGCACTCCAGCAACTTGGTGCCTTCCAGTTCGCCGATGTAGGTTTTGCCCTCTGCAAGACAGGTCTCGATGATTTTTCGCCCGCACAGCTTGTTCTGCTTGAGATCGTATGGCGCCATCTCCTGACGGTTGAGCCATTTTGAGTATTGATAGAGCGCTCCGAAAGCCTTGGCGGCGTTTTCCGGGAACCGATAGACCGGTACGCCATTCTCCTGGAGAAATTTGACGGCGGAAGAGACATCGAAAATACCCATAAAACAGCACAAAATGGGTTTGTGGGATCTGCGTGCGATGCTCACGATGGCTTCGGCCGTTCCCATGGCATTGGTCATGGATTGGGGCGTCAATATCACCAGGGCACCGTCAACCCCTTCATCCCGTATAACCGCGGTCAGTGCATTTTCATAGCGATCCTGGGCGGCATCACCAATAATATCCACGGGATTGTGAAAATTGGCGGTGGCCGGCAGATGGCTCTTGAGGGTCTCGACGGTCTCTTCACTGAATTTGGCCAATTCCAACCCTGACACAACGGTCATATCTGTCGCCACGATACCGGGTCCACCGGCGTTGGTGACAATCGCCACCCGGTTTCCCAAGGGCACTTTGCGTCGCAATTTGCCAAGGGCATTCTCATTTTTATAGGAAAACGCCGTAGCAAAATCGAACAGTTCATCGATACTGTCCACGCGAATGATTCCGGATTGGGCAAATATGGCGTCGTAAACCGCTTCAGAGCCGGCCAGGGAACCTGTGTGCGAGGCTGCCGCCTGGGCCCCTGCGCCTGTGCGCCCGGATTTGATCACCAAAATGGGTTTGGGTTGATAGTCGCCGCCGGTAATCTCTTTGGCGGCCTCGATAAATGCCTGTCCCCGCTGAAGCTCCTCCACATAGATCATGATCACTTCGGTGTCGGGATCGTCGTGAAAATAGCGCAGCAGATCCACCTCATCCACATCCGCTTTGTTGCCGATGGAGACGAATTTGGAAAAACCGAATTCCCGGTCCTTGGCAAAATCCAGGACAGCGGTGCACAAGGCGCCGCTTTGGGACATGAAAGAGACATTGCCGGGACTGGGCATGCGATTTGAGAAACTGGCATTCAAACTGACATCGGGGGCGGGGTTGATCACCCCCAAGCAGTTGGGCCCGACGAG
Organism: Desulfobacteraceae bacterium; assembly: GCA_050118795.1. Lineage (GTDB taxonomy): Bacteria > Desulfobacterota > Desulfobacteria > Desulfobacterales > Desulfosarcinaceae > JARRKU01. Next base: position 3,046 of record JASFKE010000252.1, read on the forward strand.
ACGAACATTGGCTTCACGGCACAGGTTCACAATTTTCTTTTCCATTTCAAGGCCTTCACCGCCCACCTCTTTGAAACCGGCAGAGACGATGACCACGCCTTGAACACCTTTTTCGATGGCCTCTTCAACCGCTTTTACGGCAAATTTGGGCGGCAAGATGATCATGGCCAGATCGGGGGCCTCGGGCAGATCGGAAATGGTGGGGTAGGCCCGGACGCTGGAAATGGATTTGGCTTTGGGATTGACAGGGTACAATGTTCCCTGAAAGCCCCCTTTGAGGATGTTAACAAAAATATCGTGCCCCACCTTCCCCTGGGAGGTGGAGGCACCAACGACAGCAACAGATTTTGGACAAAAAATGGGGTCTAGGTCTTTCATGGCTCCTCTTCGGTTTTGACGATAATAAATATCTAAAGCAAGTTCTTGAAAAAATCGTTTCCTTTGTCATCCACAAGGATAATGGCTGGAAAATTCTTAACGGTGATCTTATAAATAGCCTCCATACCCAATTCAGGATACTCGATCAATTCTTTATGGGTAATGCACGATTTAGCCAGGCGCGCAGCGGGCCCGCCGATTGAACCCAGATAGAAACCGCCGTACCTCTTGCACGCCTGGGTCACTGCCGCAGAGCGGTTTCCCTTGGCCAGCATCACCATCGATGCGCCTTGTGCCTGAAAAACAGCAACGTAGGGGTCCATGCGGCCTGCGGTGGTCGGTCCGAAAGATCCGGATGCATAGCCCGGAGGGGTCTTGGCCGGCCCGGCATAATAGATAATGTGATCTTTGAAGTACCGGGGCAGCCCCTGACCACTGTCCAATCGCTCTTTGAGTTTGGCGTGGGCGATGTCGCGGCCTACAATGATATCTCCGCTGAGCATCAATCGGGTGGCCACCGGGTATCGGGTCAAAATGGCGCGAATCCGATCCATAGATTGATTGAGGTCGATATGGACCGCTTCAGAATCCGTACCCGTCGAAGCCGGCAGGTATTTGGATGGATTGGTCTCAAGCTGTTCCAAAAAAATACCCTCTTTGGTTATTTTGGCTTTGATATTGCGATCGGCACTGCAGCTCACACCGATACCGATGGGGCAAGAGGCGCCGTGGCGCGGCAAACGCACCACACGCACATCGTGGCAAAAATATTTTCCGCCGAACTGGGCGCCGATGCCCAGCTGCCGGGAACGCTTCAACAATTCGGCCTCCAGGGCCAGGTCACGGAACGCATGCCCCCCGCCGCCGCCTTTGGTGGGCAGCGTATCCAGATATTTGGCCGAAGCCAGCTTGACCGTTTTTAAATTTAATTCAGCCGAGGTCCCCCCGACGCAAAATGCCAGGTGATAGGGCGGGCAGGCGGCCGTACCCAATGTCTTCATTTTGGCCACCATGAATTCCACCAGGGTATCCGGCGTCAGCACGGCTTTGGTCTCTTGATAGAGATAGGTCTTGTTGGCTGATCCGCCCCCTTTTGCCATCATCAGAAAGGTGTAGGCATCTCCTTGGGTGGCGAACAGATCGATCTGGGCCGGCAGATTGCTTGCGGTGTTTTTCTCATCATACATCGTCAACGGCGCATTTTGTGAATATCTCAAATTGTTCCGGGTATAGGCATTGAACACCCCCTTGGACAGCGCCTCTTCGTCACAGCCGCCGGTCCAGACATCTTGGCCCTTTTTCCCCATGATGATCGCCGTGCCGGTATCCTGGCACATGGGAAACTCCATTTCAGCAGAGATAACGGCATTTTTGAGCATCTCGACGGCCACAAAACGATCGTTCTCAGAGCTCTGTGGATCTTTCAAAACAGCGGCCAACGATTCCAGATGGGCGGATCGATATAAATGGGAGAGATCTTTAAAGGCGGCTTCAGCCAACATCGCCAGTCCCTCCGGATCAACTTTCAGGACCTGCCGGCCCTCAATGGTGCCCGTGGACAGATATTGATCGGTTAACTTACGGTAAGGTGTATCGTCCTCTCCCAGCGGAAACATGGGCTGATATGCAAACTCGGTCATCTCAATGCTCCTTGAAAATATGGGGCCTCCTCCTATTTATACCCCAAAGTCTTCCACAATAGAAAGCCGAAACGCTCAAGTCAAGTAAGAAAGAGAGAACCACCGGCGATCCCCGGTGAAGGGACCGGCTGGTGAACAGCAAACTGGAATGTGACGGGAAAACCGTGGCAATCGGGTGGAAACCAGCTCCCCTGGCCTGTGATATTAGCGTTTGATCAGCCGTAAAAAATTCTGGGTCAACTGCGGATTGAAGGCGGTGCCGCTCTCTTGCTGAAGAATTTTAATTATCTTTTCATCGGGTTTGGGCTCTTTGTAAGACCTCCGGCTACGCATGGCATCGAACATATCGGCGATGGCAATCATCTGACTGACGATGTTGGGTCGCCAGTTTTTGCCCAGGTTCGGGTAACCCGTACCGTCGTACCGGATGTGGTGCTCGAGGGCCGCTAAGAAGGCCAGTTTGGGTATCCCATCCAATTTCAGAATATACATGGCGCCATGGGCGGAGTGCTCCCGCATATGCTTCCACTCTTCATCGGTCAGTTTATCCGGTTTGTTCAATATATCATCGGAAACAAACATTTTTCCGGCATCATGCATGGAGGCGGCAATACCGATGTCGTAAAGCATTTTACCCTTGATTCCCAATGATTCAGCTTGGGCCATCGTCAATATACAGACGTTGATGGCGTGGGTAAAGGTATACTCATCCGAGCTCTTTAGCGATGCCAGCATCTGTAATGGATTGATATTGTACAACATGCCTTGTAAAAACCGCTGCACAATCTCTCCGAGCCCGTACAGGGATACCTGTCTGGCCGATTTAATGTGATGGTATAGATCGCGGATGTCAAACAGAGAGCGGGCCCGATCCCCCTCCAACGCCGCTAATTTTTCCTGAAGCTCCGGCGTTAACGACGCCCGCTGGGAGTCGAGATCCATTTCGCTCAAGACCTTGACCTTTCCAAGGGTGATCCCCGGCGTACTGCGCACCGCCTCCGCTCCCGCGGTCGACAGATCTTGAACCAGTTGGAGCAATCCACCCACGGAAACCTGCCGGCCAAATGTAATCCGCTGGACTGCGCACTGGCTGAGCAATGCAACAAATTG
>JASFKE010000253.1:0-6166 GCA_050118795.1 Desulfobacteraceae bacterium
AGATATTGGTATCGTCCTCGTAGAGGGCCTTTACCATGGCACCTGCACTTACGGCATCCGCCATGGCGGCACGCCCGAGCGGTGTCCGGGTCATGACCGTTGTCCAGCCTTCGGCCGCGCCGATACCGCCGAATGAGATATCCGCATATTCAGCGGCGTAATCCGTGCAAAACCGGCACGCGTGTCGCCGAATGGCGTAAAGGTCTTCAAGGGCGATGGTTTTCTTCTCGCCGGATGTCATATGCAACTGGAGATTTTCTTTAATATTGACTTTGCGGACATTTTCCCAGCTGAAGCCCCCCATATCCGCCAGCTTGGACCGCTGGCTGTCGCCGAAGATAAAATTTCCGGCGCAGAACAACCCCAGGCAGAACTTGATGCTGTCGGCCGGCACCAGGTCCATGGCCTGCATCCTGCGAACCGATTGGATCTGGCAGGGGGTGCCCACCAGGGCCACCCGGTTGAGGCGATTTTTCACCATGGGATCGAACTCTGTTATGGAAGCACAGGTCATGTAATGCTCACCAAGCGCCGGCATTCCGTGGGAGGTATCGAAGAAAAATCCGGCAGCGTCGATGATCTCTTCCCTGCTGGTGGCCAGAAAGGGCGCCCGTTGAAACGGCCCCACCTGTTTGGTGACAATTGCGCCGTCGATACGCCCCCGCTCCAGCAAATGCAGCAGGATTGCCGTGACTGCGCCGCCGTCTGTGGCGCGATCCAATATCGCCGGATCGGATGATTGGGCGATGGCGGTTTCGATCACACGCCCCATGGGCTCGCTCCAGGATGCGAGCCGTCGAACCTCCTGGTCCAGTTCGCCGATCTCGGGGCAAATGGCGTGACAGAGGCCGCACTCGATGCACTTTTCAATGTCCCCGTAGCGCGGCTTTCCATCGCCGTCGATCTCCAAGGCACCGTAGTTGATGGCACTGCAAAAGGTGACGCACCCGCCGCAGCGGTGGCACAGGCCGGGCTTTTGCACCTCCTGTATGAGATTGAAAAAGGTTTTCATGGTATCGCTCCTCAAATGTGCGGCAGCGCGTTTTTTAAGCTCCGCCGGGGGGCTGCCCGGCTGCGGCGTTGCCGGCTATGACTGCTGTAATCACAGTGCGATCTTTGCCAGATCGGGGCCCAGATAGACGCGTTCGTTTTCCCCGAGCACACCCATGGCCAGACAGAGCACGGTCCACAGATGCACGGTATGGTAACGACCGCCGAAATGCTCTCCGATGTCGTGAATCTGGGCGTGGCAGTTGTGACAGGGCGTGACGGCGTAATGCGCGCCGGTTGCCTCGATCTGATCGAATTTGAGCTTGCCGTAGGCCCGCCGGGCGTCCGGATATCCGGACTGCAGAAACCCGCCGCCTCCGCCGCAGCAGTAGTTGTTGGACCGGTTGGGGAGCATGTCGACGAAGTTTGCCTCCCCCACGGCGGTTTTCAGCACAAAGCGCAGGTCCTCAGCCACTGGATCGCCGAGGCTCTTGCGCACCAGCTGGCAGGGGTCCTGGACGGTGAACTTGATCTTGAGATCCTGGTTCCAGTCGGCGTTCACCTTTAAAGAGCCGTCCCGGATCATCTCCGCATATAGCTGGATGATGCTCTTGATTTCGAAATTATGGGCAATGTTGAATTTTTGCAGTCCGGCCCGGACCGCGAACAGTTCGTGCCCTCACTCGGTGTTGAGCCAATAGCGGCATCCCAGATCATCCACCGCCTTGGCCTTGACCCTCACAATATGCTCCCAGTTCTCCACGTCGGCCATGAACATGCAGTAGTTCTCGGCGGCCCAGCCTTTGGATCCGTATGTCCAGTCGACACCTCCGAGGTGAAGGATCTTCCACAGGGGCACCATCTCGTCGGGCTCGGTGACCGGCTCGCGGGAGTTCTGATTTAAAAAGTAGGTGGCGCCCTGGCGGTCCATGGGCACTGCCATGTTCTTGAATTGCGGCTGGGTTTCGCGCACCTCCTCGGCCACGTCCTCCACGACGAAGCGCCAATCCTCTTCGCCCGCCCCCATGGCGCTGCAGGTGTCGTTTCTCAGCGCCATATCGCAGGAGCCGCGGATCCCCTTGGGTTTTTCTTGGCGATCCCAGCTCTTGCGGATGTGGAACACAAGCTGAGGAATGTCGATCTGCATCGGGCATACATAGATGCAGCGCTGGCACATGGTGCAAAACCAGACCCAGTTGGAGGTCAGCAGCTCCTCGTCCATGCCCAGTGAGGCCATGCGCAGAAACTTGCGCGGGTCCATGTTCTCGATACCCGAAGCCGGACAGCCGGAAGAACAGGCGCCGCAGGTCAGGCAGGCATTCAGATTCCCTCCCTCCGGCAAAAGGTCCATAACGCGATCTTTAAAGGGAGTTACGGATTGTCTTCCCAGTACAATCGGCGTTGATGACATAACAGATCCTCCTTTCCTTGGGTTTTTCAATGCCGCAACATGTGCATCAAGGCGTTGGGCAAAGATCCTATCCGGCGGCCGCCTGCGCCGCAGCCCCCGATCGTGGGCCCAGCGCTCTGATCTTTTCCGTAAATTGGGTGACCACCTCGGCAAAACGCGGTGCTTCGGCCGATGAGACCCATTCAATGGCGAACCGTTGCGGATCGACGTTGATCTCCTCCAGGACGATTTTTATGACTTGGGCTCTGCCCAGGGCTTTGTGATTACCTTCCAGGTAATGGCATTCACCCAGATGTCAGCCCATGAGGATGACGCCGTCGGCGCCTTTGTTAAAAGCATCCACCACCAGATCGGGGTGGACCATGCCCGAGCACATCACCCGTACGGCCCGCATGTTGGTGGGGTACTGCAGCCGGGAGACGCCGGCCAAATCGCCGCCGGCGTAGGCACACCAGTTGCACAAAAATCCCAGAATGACGGGTTCAAATTGATCTGACATCTTCCTTTGCTCCTTTCTGAACGCCGGCATCACCGGCGTGACGTGGGTTAAACTGGTTTACCGTCAGGCACGGCCATGCGCCTGAAGATTGACGGCCTCCAGGGCCGCCGTGACCTGGCTGCGCAACTGATCCAGGGTGAAGCCGTGAATCTCCACGCCCCCTTTGGGGCAGGTGGCGGCACACACCCCACACCCCTTGCAAAGCGCCGGATCGGTTTGAATGCGCTGATGGTCGCGATCGTCCTCGCCTGCATAGGAGACCAGCGCGATGGCGTTGTATGGGCAGACATCCAGGCACAGAGCGCAGCCGTCGCACTTGTCGGTGGCGTAGCTTTTGATGGCATCCAGTTCCATCTCTTTTTTGCTCAGGATAACGCCCGCCCGGCCGGCGGCGGCCTTGGCCTGGCCGATGCTTTCATCCAGCGGTTTGGGATAGGCCCCCAACCCGGCCACAAAGAGCCCCTCCACGGACATATCCACCGGACGCAGTTTTGGATGGGCTTCGTCGAGGAAACCATCGGCATTGACACTACATTTGAACAGTTCCACCAACTTGGAGGTGTCGTTCGGCTCGATGGCGGCGGCCAGTACCAGGTAGTCGGCGGCCAGTCTCAACGGCATCTGCACAATGGGATCGAACAGATCCACATAGAGCGCGTTGCCCGCTTTGGTGACCACCGGCTTTGCTTCCAGAGTGTAGTGAATGAAGATAACACCCAGCTCTCTGGCTTGTTGATAAAGTTCTTCCCGCTCTCCATAGGTGCGGATATCACGGTTGAGAATAAACACCTGCATCCGGGGGTTGCATCTTTTCAACGTGATGGCATTTTTAACCGAATGGCTGCAGCATACCCTGCTGCAGTAGGGGCGCTTCTCATCGCGGGAGCCCACACACTGAATAAAAACCGCACTGCCGGCGTTTTGAACGGCTGCCAGGTTGTTGCGCAGTTCGGCATCAAACTCCAGTTGGGTCTTGATGCGTTCATCCTGCCCATAGAGGTATTCGTCGGGAGTCGATTCTTTGCCCCCCGTCGCCATCACCGCGATTCCGTACTCGATGTCGCGCCGTCGGCCATCGACGTCGATGGTGCTGCTGAAATTGCCCACGGAGCCGCCGGCAGTTTTGATGGTGGCGTTTTTAAGCACATCGATGTTGCTGTGGGTTTGCACCGCTTCGATCATGGACGACACCTGGGTGCTGATCGCCTCTCCCTTCCCGGTGGTGTTCAGCTTCAAAGCATTACCGCCCAGATGATCTTCTTTTTCCAGGAGCAGGGTTTGGTAGTTTTGATCCGCCAGGCTGAGCGCCGCCTGCATACCGGCGACCCCGCCGCCGACGACCAGCGCTTTTTGTTTCACCGTAACTTTGAGTTGTCTCAACGGCTGGTTCAGCAATACCTTGTTGACGGCAATGCGGACCTGGTCTTTGGCTTTGGCCGTGGCTTTCTCGGGCTGCTTTTGATGGACCCAGGCGTTCTGGTTGCGAATGTTGGCCATCTCCAAAAGAAAGCCGTTCAAACCGGCTCCCTTTAGGGTGTCTTGAAACAACGGTTCGTGGGTACGCGGGGTGCATGCCGCCACCACGATTCGGTTGAGTCCGTGTTCGTCAATGGTCTTGGCAATCAAATCCTGTGTATCGGCCGAGCATGTGAACAGGTTGTTCTCCACATGCACCACGCCGGGCAGGGTGGCGGCATATGCGGCTACGTCCTCGACGTCCACGACACCCGCAATGTTGATGCCGCAGGAGCAGACGAACACTCCCACCCGCGGCGTTTCTTCACCGGTGCCCCTCTCTTTGGGATAGGTTTTTTCGCGCGCCATGCTGCCCTTGCTTTCGACCAGCGCCTTGGCAGCCTCGGCGGCTGCGCAAGAGGCCTCGGTGACCGACCGGGGTATGGCCTTGGGCGCTGAAAAAGCACCGGTGACGAACACGCCCTCGCGACTGCTGCGCACCGGTTCAAAAGAAGTGGTGTCGGCAAAGTTGTTTTTGTTCAACCGCAGCCCGAAAGTCTGTGCCAGCGCAGCGGCATCCTGCGGCGCCTCGAGACCGATGGACAGTACGAGCATGTCAAAGGTTTCATCCACGACCTGTCCCGATCCGGTGGTATAGCGCATGGAGACCCCGGACCCGTCGGGGCCGGGGTTGATGGTGTGCGGGCGCGCCCGCACAAAGCTAACGCCCTTATCCTTGGCGTCTTCGTAGTAGCGCTCGAACTCTTTGCCGTGGCTGCGCAGGTCCATATAGAAAATGGTTTGATGCAAATCGTCGCCGTGGAGATGCTCGGCAGTCACCAGGGACTGTTTGACGGCATACATGCAGCAAACACTGGAGCAATAATTGTTATCGCAGCGGTTGGTGCTGCGGGAGCCCACACACTGAAGCCAGGCGATCTTGCTGGGCGGTTTCCGATCCGAAGGCCGCACCAGATGCCCCATGCAGGGGCCGCCGGCCGACAACAGCCGCTCATATTCGAGGCTTGTGACGACATCGGCAATGGTGTCATAGCCATAGAGATCAAGGCCGGATGGATCGTAGGGCTTGAAGCCGGGGGCCAGAACCACGGCACCTGCATTGATGGTGACAATCTCTTGCTTGTCATCAAAATTGATGGCCTTGGTGGGGCAGAACTTTTCGCAGGCGCGGCATTTTCCTTTTTGCAGGTAGATGCATTTGTCGCCGTCGATGGCGTATTTCAAAGGAACCGCCTGGCCGTACTTGATATAGGCCGCGCGGCGCTTGTTGATCCCTTCATTGAATGGGTCATCAACCGTCTTTGGACATTTGCGGGCGCAATCGCCGCAGGCAATGCATTTGTCCATATCGATGTACCGTGGATTCTTTTTGACCCGAATGGTGAAATTTCCGATCTCACCTTTCACATCGATGACTTCTGACAGTGTGAGTAACTCAATATTTAAGTGCCGACCGCACTCAACCAACTTGGGTGAGATAATTCACATTGCACAATCGTTGGTCGGGAAGGTCTTGTCCAATTGGGCCATGACCCCGCCGATACCGGCGCTTTTTTCGACCATGTGAACATAATAGCCGGAGTCGGCCAGATCGAGGGCCGCCTGCATACCGGCGATTCCTCCGCCGACCACCATTACGGATCCTACAGGTTTGTCTGACATAGGTACCTCGCTCACGGGTTGATGGATTGAAAGTTGGGTTGTCCTGACGGCCTGGCTTTCCAGATCATTCAAGGACGCGATTACGTTTACTTCGATGCCGTTTTCACGGCAAAACTGCTGAAAATGGG
>JASFKE010000254.1:0-6157 GCA_050118795.1 Desulfobacteraceae bacterium
CCACTTTTGGTATCGCCAAGATAGGAGAGCGCATGAACCTGGAACGCGCCATGCGCCTGTCCGATCGCCTGGACGGCCACCTGGTTTCCGGCCATGTGGACGGTATCGGGTATCTGGCCAAACGTGAGACTTTGGCCAATGCCATCATATTGACCTTCGACGTGGCGCCGCTGTTGGGGCGCTACATGATAAAAAAGGGCTCCGTGGCTGTCGATGGGGTCAGCCTGACCATCAATGATTGCGATGCGGCGCATTTTCAGGTAAGCATAATCCCCCATACCGCCGGGATCACCACCCTGGGTATGAAAGCGGTGGGCGCCCCGGTCAATATCGAGACCGATATTATCGGTAAATATGTAGAGCGCTTTGTGACGGGCAGCCGCAAACCGGAACACAAACCAACGGCGCAAGGTGTGGATTTGGATCTATTGGCCAAGTCCGGATTTATAAAATAATGGAGTTTTTTAAATGTCACGAATTACCGTAGAAGAGGCCATCGATCAAATCCGCGAAGGTAAGATGGTGATCCTGGTGGATGATGAGGATCGTGAAAACGAAGGCGATCTGACGCTGGCCGCAGAAAAAGTGACCCCCGAGGCCATCAACTTCATGGCCAAATACGGCAGAGGTTTGATTTGCCTCTCTTTGACCTCCGACCAATGCGACCGACTCGAACTGCCATCCATGGTCAAGAATAACACATCACCCTATCAAACCGGTTTTACGGTTTCGATCGAGGCGAAATACGGTGTAACCACCGGCATCTCGGCGGCTGATCGAGCCACTACCATACTTGCTGCGGTGGCTGAAGACGCCACATCATCCGATTTGGTGCGGCCGGGACATATCTTTCCGTTGAGGGCCCGGGACGGCGGTGTGATGGTCCGGGTGGGGCAAACTGAGGGCTCCGTGGATTTGGCCCGCCTGGCCGGTTTGACACCCGCCGGTGTCATTTGTGAAATCATGGATGACGATGGAACCATGGCTCGGATGCCCTCCCTGCAAAAGTTCAGTGAGGAACACGGCATCGGCATCGTGACCATCGCCGATCTTGTGGAGTATCGCATGCGCAAGGAGTTGTTTGTGCACCGTGCTGCTCAAACCGTTATTCCCACCGAACACGGTGGTGAGTTTAACATGATCGCATTTGAAAATGATGTGGATGACCTGTTGCACATTGCGCTGGTCAAGGGTGAAATTGATCCGGAGAAACCGGTTCTGGTCAGGGTTCACTCCGAATGCATGACCGGTGATATTTTCGGGTCGATGCGATGTGATTGCGGTAATCAACTGCACCACGCCATGTCGATGATAGCGCTGGAAGGCAGCGGTGTTATTATCTACCTGCGCCAGGAGGGCCGCGGCATCGGTCTGGTCAATAAGCTCAAGGCTTATGAACTCCAGCAAAAAAAAGGATTGGATACGGTTGAAGCCAATCTTCAACTTGGATTTAAGGATGATTTGAGAGACTATGGCATCGGAGCTCAGATGTTACGAGATATCGGCGTGTGTCAAATGCGTCTGCTCACCAATAACCCCAAAAAGATGGTGGGGCTGGAAGGCTACGGACTCAGCGTCACGGAGCAGATACCCATTGAAGTCGAAGCCAATGATTACAATCGTTGCTATCTGGAGTGCAAGAAGTTGAAGATGGGGCACATGTTGCAGCTTGATGCTGAAAATCTTTAAAAGAGAGATCTGGAGGTAGGGCAATGCCGAAAGTGGTTGAAGCCAATTTGGTGGCCAAAGGAAAAAAATTTGCCATCGTAGTGAGCCGATTTAATGATTTTATTACAGACAAACTCGTGGGCGGCGCTGTTGATTGTTTGTTGCGAAGCGGTACCTCGGATCAGGATATCGACGTGATAAAGGTGCCCGGGGCCTTTGAAATACCCCTGGTGGCCCAAAAGGTGGCCGATCGTAAAAAACATGATGCCGTCATCTGTTTAGGGGCTGTTATCCGTGGGGCAACCCCCCATTTCGACTATGTGAGCGCTGAGGTCTCCAAAGGTGTTGCCGCCGCCAGCATGGAAACGGGTATGCCCATTATTTTTGGCGTGGTCACCACGGATACCTTGGAACAGGCCATTGAGCGTGCAGGCAGCAAAGCCGGCAACAAGGGATGGGATGCCGCCCTTGCGGCCGTGGAGATGGCCAACTTGATGGCTGCGGTGGAAAAGATATAAAATGGTGGAAAAGATATAAATATGGGAACCCGTCGTTACGCCAGAGAATTGGCAATGCAAGCACTGTACTCCATGGACATGGGGTGTGCATTTACACCGGAGGCGTTGGCTGACTATCGCCGCTGTTTCCCCCCCCAAAAAAAGGTGATGCCTTATTTTGCCCGTTTGACCGACGGTGTCCTGCAATACAAGGCGGATATCGATGAGGTCGTCGAGTGTTACTCCAACAACTGGAAGGTGGACCGGATGGCGTGTGTCGATCGCAATGTATTGCGCTTGGCGGTCTATGAATTGCTCTATTGCCAAGATATCCCCACCAAGGTCTCCATCAATGAAGCCATCGATATCGCCAAAAAGTTTGGCGCTTGTGAATCGGGGAGCTTTATCAATGGGATTCTGGACAGTATTCGAATAGCCCTTGAAAAAAATGAATTGAAAACCATACCTCAGACTTCGCTGGATGTGGGTTCAACAGTTCTGGCAGATGATGCGGGAAAGGAGAAATCATGATCACAAGAGCTTTGCCGGTGGGTCCGTTGCAGGCCAATTGCTATGTTGTGGGGTGTGAAGAGACCCGCCGGGCGGCCGTCATCGATCCGGGTGGAGACATCGACCAGATCTTGTCGGCCCTGGACAAGGAGAACCTTAAGGTTTCGGCCATCATCAATACCCATGGTCATTTCGACCATGTTGGAGGCAATAAAGCACTCAAGGCGGCCACCGATGCCGATTTGATGATTCACAAGCTGGATGCCCCCATGTTGACGCAACTGGCCCAAGCGGCTGCTGCCTGGGGAATGCGCGCTGAAAACTCCCCGGCGCCGGACCGGCTGCTGGACCACGGCGACACTGTGGATGCCGGCAATATCCGATTCAACGTTATCCACACTCCCGGTCACTCGCCGGGGGGGATCTGTCTCTATGTGAAAAAAGAAAACGCCCTTTTTGTGGGGGATACCTTGTTCGCCGGGTCTATCGGGCGCACCGACTTGCCCGGCGGAGACTACGATACCCTCATCTCCAGCATCCAAACCAAACTTTTTTCCCTACCGGAAGAGACCGTTGTTTATAACGGTCACATGGAGGCCACCTCCATCGGGAAAGAGAAAAAGTTTAACCCGTTTTGCGGCGTGGGATAGGCGTGTTCCATTGTAATTGAACACCAAATTCAGTATAACTTCAATTGATGACTTGGGAAATCAAACGCCATAACACGCACCAGATTCATCTGGGCGGGATACCGATCGGCGGCGGGGCTCCAATTACCGTCCAATCCATGACCAATACCGCGACCCAGGATGTGGCGGCTACTGTGGCTCAGATCCACAGGTTGGAAGCCGCCGGTTGCGAGATTGTGCGGGTGGCGGTGCCTGATGAGGAAGCCGCCGGCGCCATAAAATCCATCAAACCCAAGATCAATATCCCGTTGATTGCCGATATCCATTTCGATCACCGCTTGGCCATTGCTGCTGCCGACAACGGTGCGGATGGTTTGCGTATCAATCCCGGAAACATTGGTGGGCGCGCAAAAGTTAAAAAAGTTGTCCGTGCGGCCCAGCAGCGGGGCCTGCCCATCCGCATCGGCGTCAATGCCGGCTCTCTTGAAAAAGATATATTGAAAACCCATGGCGGCGCCACTGCCCAGGCCATGGTGGATAGCGCCATGAGACATGTGGCGTTGTTGGAGGCCTTTGATTTTGATCAGATCAAGATCTCATTAAAAGCGTCGGATGTACCGCGCACGGTGGAAGCCTACCGCCTGCTCTCGTGCCAATCACGCTATCCGCTTCATTTGGGCGTTACCGAAGCCGGATCGCTCTATGCCGGGACCGTGAAATCGGCAATGGGCATCGGTATGTTGCTGGCTGAAGGCATCGGCGACACCCTGCGTGTATCCCTGACCCGCGACCCGGTGGAAGAGGTTCGGGTGGGGTTTGAAATTTTGAAGGGGTTGGAGATCCGCCGGCATGGACCCGAGATCATCTCATGCCCCACCTGCGGTCGTTGCGGCTATGATCTGTTTGATGTGGCGGAGCAAATCGACAAAGCCCTGCTCACCCGGTCGGCACCGGTCAAAGTGGCCATCATGGGATGTGTGGTCAATGGGCCTGGGGAGGCCAAAGAGGCGGATGTCGGAGTGGCCGGAGGGCCTGAAAAGGGGATCGTATTTCGCAAAGGCAAAGTGGTTCGGAAAGTGCCCCATGAGAAATTGGTGACGGCATTGTTGGAAGAGATAGATGCCTGGGAAAAAGAAAGGGAAAAGTATAATGGCCAAGAAGGTTAAAACAGCAATCACCCCCACCCGTGAGCAGGACTATCCGGAGTGGTATCAGCAGGTCGTCAAGGCTTCGGATCTGGCCGAACGTTCAGCGGTGCGTGGCTGCATGGTGATTAAACCCTGGGGGTATGCCCTGTGGGAGAACATTCAACGTGAGCTGGACACAATGTTCAAGGCCACCGGTGTGAAGAATGCTTACTTTCCCCTATTTATTCCTTTGAGTTTTTTGGAAAAGGAAGCCGAACATGTGGAGGGCTTTGCCAAAGAGTGCGCCGTGGTCACCCACCATCGGCTGGAAAAGGGAGCCGAGGGAAAGCTGACGCCCGGCGGAAAGCTCACCGAGCCCCTGGTGGTGCGCCCCACTTCCGAAACCATCATCGGAGAATCCTTCTCCCGGTGGGTCAACAGCTATCGAGATCTGCCCCTGCTGATCAACCAGTGGGCCAATGTCGTGCGCTGGGAGATGCGCACGCGCATATTTTTACGAACCAGTGAGTTTTTGTGGCAGGAGGGGCACACTGTTCATGCAACGGCCCGGCAAGCCCAGGAGCGCACCCGCATGATGCTGGATGTATACGCCCGATTGGCCCAAGAGTATTTGGCCATTCCCGTGATCCGAGGCAGCAAATCGGCTGCGGAACGCTTTCCAGGCGCAGTGGATACCCAATGCATCGAGGCCATGATGCAAGATCGCAAAGCATTGCAGGCCGGCACTTCCCACTATTTGGGACAAAATTTTTCCAAAGCTTCCAATATCCGTTTTCAGACTGCCGATGAAAAGGAGGATTTCGCCTGGACCACCTCCTGGGGGGCCTCCACGCGACTTATCGGCGGATTGATCATGACCCATGGTGATGACGACGGTCTGGCCGTGCCTCCCAAAGTGGCGCCGGCCCACGTGGCCATATTGCCCATCGTCCATAAACCTGACGATCGGCAAAAGGTCATGGAGTACTGCGAGCAAATAGCCCAGGCGCTGAGAGCCCTGTATTACCACCATCGTCCTCTGGTGGTCGAGATCGATGATCGTGACATTGGTGGCGCCCGAGGATGGGAATGGATTAAAAAAGGGGTTCCCCTGCGCTTGGAAATCGGCCCCCGGGATATGGCCAATGATGCGGTTTTCATGGCCCGGCGGGATAAAGGGCAGAAGGGAAAAGAGTCCATGCCCAGGGAGCGATTCATTGCCCAGGTGGGTGCTATATTGGATGATATTCAAGCCAACCTGTTCCAGCGGGCCAACGCCTTTCGATTGGCGCACACCCATGAATTGAATGACAAAGCCGACTTCTATGACTTTTTTACCCCCGGCAACAGCGATAAACCTGAGATTCACGGCGGTTTTGCTCTTAGCCATTGGTGCGGTGGCGCTCAATGCGAATCGAAGATCAAAGAGGATTTGACCGTGACCATACGCTGCTTGCCCTATGAAGGGGAAAAGGAGGCCGGACCATGTATCTGTTGCGGTGCGGCCAGCCAGCAGCGCGTGGTATTTGCCAAGGCGTATTGATTTCCATCGTTGCATGGATCTGCAGCGACAGGGCTAACCGGCCAACTTGCCGAAGAACAACTTTAATCGGCAAGACGGGCCCATAAGAATTCAGGCATCTATGATTCGCATCAACGATATCATTGATAAGATATATGATTATAATCCGGATGCGGATTTCGGACTCATTGATCGAGCTTATGT
>JASFKE010000255.1:0-6152 GCA_050118795.1 Desulfobacteraceae bacterium
AAATCGATGGAGAGATCTACGATGTGGTAACCCAGGCCGATTTCGTCCTCAAAGGGTCTAAGGTTCGCGTCATCAAAATAAAGGGGACTCAAATCATTGTGGATCAGGTAGATGCTGATGAATAAATCCTTTTACTTGCCCGTTATCCTTCAATTGCTTGGTGTGCTGGTCGTTATCGCCGAAATTATTCTTCCATCCGGTGGAATTCTATCGATACTGGCCACCGGTTTGTTCGGTTATTCGCTCTACCTTGTTTTTACCTACATTTCATCTTCGGCCGGACTGGCCTTCATCATGGCCGATTTAATCCTGATTCCTTTCCTGGTCTATTTTGGTATAAAATTTCTCGCAAAATCTCCGGTAACGCTTCACGCACGATTGGCCAAAAAAGATGGCGTGACGTCCCAGTCTCCCGAACAGGAGAATTTTCTCGGATCCCAAGGGCGGGCGATTACCGATTTAAGGCCCTCCGGCGTCGCCCTTATTGACGAAGAACGGGTGGATGTGGTCACCCGAGGCGAATATATAGAAAAGCACACCAAAGTTGTGGTGATCGCCGTCAGCGGCAACCGGATTATTGTCAAACAAATCGACAATTAATTTCGGAATATCAGCGCATAAAAAAGGAGAAGAAACCATGCAAGCCAATTTGATCATTCTACTTATCATTGCCATCGCCATTATCGTACTGCTCTTTTTTGTCGGTTCAGCCATTTCACTTTGGGTGCAGGCTTTGGTATCCGGCGCCCGTGTCGGACTGTTCACCATCGTATTCATGCGCTTTCGCAAAGTGCCGCCCAAACTGATCGTCACATCCAAGATCATGGCTGTCAAGGCCGGTCTGGACTTCGCCACGGACTCACTGGAGTCTCATTTTCTTGCCGGCGGTAATGTCTCCCGGGTTGTTCAAGCGCTGATTGCGGCCGATAAAGCCAATATCGAACTTGAATTCAACCGTGCGGCGGCCATCGATCTGGCCGGCCGGGATGTTCTGGAAGCTGTACAGATGAGCGTCAATCCCAAAGTTATTGAAACCCCGATGATCGCAGCCATGGCCAAAGACGGCATCCAGCTCAAAGCCATTTCCCGCGTGACAGTTCGGGCCAACATCGACCGGCTTGTGGGCGGTGCCGGAGAAGAGACCATTCTGGCCAGGGTCGGCGAAGGTATCGTTACCACCATCGGCTCGGCCGACACCCATAAGATGGTGCTGGAAAATCCCGATATGATATCGAAACGGGTATTGGAAAAAGGCCTGGATGCCGGCACGGCCTATGAAATTCTTTCCATCGATATCGCCGATGTGGATGTGGGGAAAAATATCGGTGCCGAATTGGAAACCGACCGCGCCGAGGCCGATAAGAAGATCGCCCAGGCCAAGGCCGAAGAACGCCGCGCCATGGCTTTTGCCGTGGAGCAGGAGATGAAGGCGAAGGTTGAAGAGATGCGGGCCAAGGTCGTAGAGGCCGAAGCACGCGTACCGCTGGCCATGGCCATGGCCTTCAAAGAGGGCAACCTTGGGGTGATGGATTATTACCGCATGAAAAATATCGAAGCGGATACCCAAATGAGAGACACTATCGGATCTACAGGCGAGCAGCCCGAATAGGATTACGACCATGGATGATATCATCAAATTTATCGTCATTGTCATTGCGCTTTTGTCGCTGGCCGGCAAATTCAAAGCCAAACAGCATAAGGCCAACAGACCCAAGCCGCAAAAAACCGGTGGATGGATCACCAAGCTCAACGCCTATCTGGAAGAGATGCAAAAAAGGGTCGAACAGCAGGCCGGTCCATCCGAGACGCCGGAGCAAGACGACATGGATGCGCCCGGTATTTCCGACAAACATACAGCAGCAGATGATGAGTTAGGGGATTTAGAACTAGAATTGGTGGAAGAACCCGAGCAACCGAAAACCAAAAAGGTCCCAGAGGCTATAAAGGTTAGGCAGGGCGCGCCCACCGAACCACCGTTGGTCCGCGACACCTTGCAAACTGCCGTGGTGCGTGTCCGCAAACGGCGACGTTTCAAATTACCAGCGAATCCAAGCGACCTGCGCACAGCGGTGATATGGTCGGAGATTATCGGTCCACCGCTGGCCCTGAGGGACCAGCGCTCCGATAACCGATAGTGTGATAACGGTTTCAACAATGACCCAAAAATGGGAGAGAACACCCTTTGTTCGAACCGGATAACTCATCCCAATTCGCTATGCGTCCGCATAGTTTTGAAAGCAGCACCCGATCGTGACTGATAACCAGCATGCCGAGCCGCATTGATTTAGCAAAATCCAAAACGGCCCGCCATATCCGCGCTTGTGTTACCGTGTCGAGCATCGAGGTCATCTCATCCGCGATCAGATATCGGGTTTGGGGGCAAAGGGCGCGAACGATTGCAATGCGCGACAGCTCACCCCCGGAAAGCTCGTGCGGGTACCGGTTAAGCCACTCTTGTCGAACGCCGAAATTTTGGAGTATTTCAGAGGATGGCGTATATCCTTCCGAGAGGACCTTTTTAGTTTTCCATCGAGGATTGATTGCCAGTTCGGGATGTTGATACAGAAGTTGCACCGGAGAACATCTTTGTGCATCCAATGGTTTTGTGTTGATCTGCACAGAGCCTGAAACCGGGCTCAAATAGCCGGCCAGGACTTTGGCAAGGGTGGATTTACCCTTCCCGCTCGGCCCGTAGAGCCCGACGATTTCGCCCGGCGCCAGTTCGATGGAGAGCGATCGAAAGACCCACGGTAAAGATGATCCATATCGAAAAGACAAATTGCAGCCTTCAAGCATAATGGCACCTCACCAACGCGTTTTCGATTTTCCGAATTTCCGGCATTTTCTCTTGGCACCGTGTTTTGTGCTGCGGGCATATGGGCAGATAGCGGCACCCTTTACCGCTGTTTGGCGACGGCACATAATTGTTGTCCAATTCAACAAAACTGTTCTGCGGCATACAGCGCCACAGCAGCCGGCTGTATGGGTGATGCAGTTTTGCCGAACCGTTAAAAGCCGTGGAAGGCGCCACCTCCACAGTGGTGCCGGAATGAAATACGGCCACCTTGTCGGCGATGGTCAGGGCAGCGGCAATATCATGGGTAATCAGCATAACCCCTTTGCCGTGGTCAGCCAGGCGGCGCAGGTGGTTCAAGGATTCTCGAACTGTTTGCGAATCCAGACCGGTTGTCGGTTCATCGGCGATAATCAGTTCGGCCCGGCCTGCCGTGGCCATGGCCGTGAGCACGCGTCGCGCCATGCCGCCGGAAAGCTGGTGCGCAAACATGCGGTTGACTTCAGGACCGAGCAGGTAACGCTCAAAAGCCAGGTTCACCGATTGTGTTGCCTCGTATGGGCGATGCCCGCTTAGCACCGCAGCACGCCTGGCCTGTGGGCCGATGCGGCGAAGGGGATTGAGAAAGCCCACCGATTGCGGAATAAGCGCTATCTTCCTGCCACGCAATTTTGTCTTGCGCGCCTCGGTCAACAATTCTCCTTTAAAACGCATTTGACCGTGGACACGGGCATTGTGCGGCAACAACCCCAAAGCGGCATGGGCCAAAAGACTTTTCCCCGCTCCGGATTCGCCGACCACGGCGACAACTTCTCCCCGGTCCACTTGAATATCGAGGCTGCGGATCGGCAAAAGCGTATTTCGCGACACTCCTTTGCCGTAACGAACAAAACCGATGGATAAATTGTTAACTTCAAACACGGTGCTTACTCCTGACTTGTTTTCGGATCCAGAAGATATCTGAGCCCGTTTCCCAACAGATCGAAAAGTTTGACAAAAACCAAGAGCATCAGACCGGGTGGAACTGCCAGCCACCAGTAGCCGGTAGACAAATGGCGCATGGCCTCGGAAAGCAAAACGCCGATGGCCGGCGTGTGGGGCGAGAGACCGAAACCCAAAAAGGTCAGCCCGGCGGCATGCATGATGGCATGGGGAAAAAGCAAAATCAGTCCCACAAAAAATTGGGGGAACAGGTGCGGCATTAGATGATGGCGGCAGATCCAGACCGGCCTCCGGCCCAGTTTTTTCGAAAGTTGGACAAATTCGGCGTTTTTGAGCTGAAGTACTTCGGCGCGTACAATCCTGGCCAGACGGGTCCAATGGGTGGCGGCAACGGCGATGATGACGCCTTTACCGCCTCCGCCGGCAGCAAAAGAGATCAGGATTAAAAGCACCAGATGGGGTGTGGAGATCATGACATCGATCAAACCGGTCACAAGTGCATCCACCCTCTTACCGAACACTGCGGCCGACAGCCCTAATGTCAGGGCGATCGCCGTGCTGCAGGCAGCCGCCACCATGCCGATTCCCAAGCTTAGGCACAGCCCCTTGATGGTTCGGGTAAACATATCCCTTCCCAGCCAATCGGTTCCGAACAGGTGCGCGGCATTCGGGGGGTGGTTTCGCAGCATAAAATTGGTGTCCAGTCCGCTGTCGTCCATCAACCAACTTCCCAGATACAGGGCCGCCAACAACAGGCAACTGAACGCAACCATCCACATGGCGCGCCCCCGCCGGCTGGTTGCGCCCAAAGCGGTCCACGTGCCTTGCTGTCTATCCAGGGTGATTGTCTGCGCCATGATCTCCTTTTCCCAGTCGTATCCGCGGATCGACAATTTCATAAATCAAATCGGCCGTTGTGTTGCCGGCCACCACAAACAGTGTGCTGAACAGGACAATACCGAGCAACAGCGGCACATCGCCGCGCACACCAGCCTCAACGGCGGTTCGGCCAAGCCCCGGGTAGGAGAAGACCTGCTCGGCCAGCACCGAGCCGCCGAAGAGCTCTCCCAACGTTGCAAACTGCAGCGTCACAGCCGGTAAAAGCGCGTGGCGCAGGCCATGGCGAAGGGCCACGCCTAGCCGGGATTCGCCCTGGGCAAAGGCAAACAGGGCGTAATCACTCATAAAGACATCGATCATCTTCTCACGGGTGTGCAGGGCGATTTGGGCAACGCCGATGATCGACAGCGTAAACGCCGGCAAAAGCAAATGGCGCAATCGCTGTAAAAAGGTGATCTCATCCGGCGGCACGCCAAGGGGACCGGCGCAGCAAAACGGCAACCACCCAAGCTGCACCGCAAAGATTACCAGCAGCAACATACCGATCCAAAAGGCCGGGGTGGAGGCCAGTACATAAGCATATAATCTGACGCCCTGATCCAGAAACGAGCCGCGGTAGGTTCCCGCTACGACTCCCAGAACAAATCCGCAGATCCCGGATATGCCCCATGCCAAAGCCATCAGCCAGAGCGATGCGCTAAAGCGCTTGGCAATGACACCGGTGACGGGTTGGTTGAAAATGACCGAGCGGCCGAAATCTCCGGTGATGACATGCTTTATCCAGATCAAAAACCGCTGCACCGGGGGCTTGTCCAGTCCCCAGCGCTGGACGATTTGCTCTTCCTGGGCCTGACTAATCTGCATCCGGTCAAAACCGAGATAGGCGGTGACCGGGTCAAGGGGCGCCAGGTTCACCATGGTAAAAGAGAACCCGGCCACCACCGCAACGATGATCGACAACCGCACCGCCTTTTTTAAGAAAAAAACCGACATCCGTTTCATCTGGTGCTCGCTATCGACATGACCACGACCACTGCTCGATGTTGGCCGTGATGGGCCAGCCGTGGCCGTGGGGTTCGATGCGCGATTTGCCGATGTCGAGGCAATCGCTGACAAAATAGACGTGATCCAGGTTCACCAGCCATACCCATGGCGCGTCGCCTCTGGGACCGCAGCCTGTCTCTCCGTCCCACTGGGCTTTTTGCCA
Organism: Desulfobacteraceae bacterium; assembly: GCA_050118795.1. Lineage (GTDB taxonomy): Bacteria > Desulfobacterota > Desulfobacteria > Desulfobacterales > Desulfosarcinaceae > JARRKU01. The sequence continues at coordinate 5,784 of JASFKE010000255.1, forward strand.
ATAAGGCAAAGCATTTTCCAGCGTTGCGGCGCCCACCGCTTTGTCCAGATAAGCATCGACCGCTTTATTGGCATAAAAAGTGGGATTGAACCACGACTGCCCCGCCAGCTTACTGTGGTAAAGGTGATACATCTCCATCGGATCATGGCTGCCCCAACCGAAGACGATGACGTTTGAATGCATCATCTGCTTGATTTCATCCCAGCTTTTGCCCACCACATGAGCGCGGATGCCGATTTTTTTCAGCATGTCCGCACCGGCCAGAGCCAACCCCTGGCGCATGGTGCGACTGGCCGGGTAGACAATTGTAAATTCAGCTTTCCGGCCGTTTTTATCGACGACGCCGTCATTGTCGCTGTCTTTCCAGCC
>JASFKE010000256.1:0-6141 GCA_050118795.1 Desulfobacteraceae bacterium
CCGTATGCCGCAACAGTGTCCCGTTTTCCAATAGCTCATACAGGCTGGACACCACCGTGACGGGATCCGGAAAAATATGGGTACTCCACCCACTGTAGAGGGCAAACGCCTCCCATATAAATAAAACTATCCCAAAGGCGATACCCCCGAACCAGTATCTGCGCTTATAATCGTCACTGTCGTGCATTTGGTTTGAAGGGGTCGTATCCATAATATTTCTGATTGCTTTTGAACTGCCTCTCGGAAAAAATCAGTAAGAGTTATAAATCAAATGGATTCCTATTAATGTCAGCAGAAAAATAAAAATTTCCTTCAGAATCCTGTCATTGGCTCTTTCAGCAATACGCGGCCCGATTTGGCCTCCGATAATCACCCCCGGTACAGCCCACGACAAAGCCGCAATCTCGGCCTTGCCTCCCATAACCACATGAAGAATTGCACCCAGTATACAGACACCAAAAATAGTGGCAATGCTGGTCGCCACAGCTACGCTCATCTTCAAAGAGAGCTTGCTTCGCATGAGTGGGACCAGCCATTCACCAATGCTGACACTGAGCATACCGCTGGCCACGGCCATGGTACTAAAAACAAAACTGTAGCGTCTGGCAGATTTGATGTTTGAACGTACTTTACCTTCTTCACCATATCGTTGGCTGGCCGAAACAAAAATGAAGGCTGTGGACAGGGTCAGTATCCCCAAGATTAGTTCAAGATAAACCGGTGCCAACATTCTTGTGAGCAACGCACCTAAAGTGATCCCCGGTATGGTCACGGTCAATAAGAATAACATTAATCGTACGTCGATCTGGCGTTTGAGCCAAAAGGCCACCGTCCCCGAACCCATTCCGGCTGTCTGGATCAGCAAAGAGGTTACCACCGCAGTATCGGGTCTCAATTTTAATATAATGATTAGAAAAGGCATCCAAAGAATTCCACCACCTATCCCCACAGTGGATGATACCGCCGCTATCAGGATACCAATGGGAAATGCCAGCCAACAGTCAAAAATCATCTCTTATAATCTACAGAATAAAATTGAAAGCAAGCGACAAACTCTCTAAGCGTGCTCAATTCAAGTTTTAATGACACTATGGAATCCCGCAGGTCATCAATCTCATTGCTCCCCAAAGCGGTACGGTTCAACTGATGTAAGGATTTTTCAATATATTTCTCTCCGTTGTCACATAAACCTTGGGATAGCAAAATTATTTCCTGTAAATTACTGGACATTTCATTAATGACATGTCCCAGTTGGGCCAGTTCATTGTCTGCCTCGACACGGATGGTTTGGCTCAGGTCCCCATTTGAAATCTTCTCAGACAATCCGATCATATGTTGGAGCGGTTCGGTAATATGCTTGATAAACATGGTCAGCACAATCAGCATGACAACCATGATGATGACCACCATCAAAATGGCTTTGCTGCGCATCCTATCGATGGGTGCAAAAATTTTATCTTTGCTGAGTTCTTCAAAGCCGCTTTGGCTGATATTGTTCCAGATCTCATTTTTCAAATCACCGCTATGAAAATCCGCCAGGAACTCGATCCCCACCAGCATTGAAGCAAATCCAATCAATAAAAAATATATGATCATTGTACGCTGGAGTGAATAGCGTGATTTGACGCCCATCTAACCCTCACACATCTTCATTTTTAAACAATGGAGGAAAGAAAGAATAACGGTACCAACAGGGGCCACCACAACCATCCTATTGTCCAAGGATCTCTTTGGCAAGGTTAAGGTATTGCCGGCCGGCTTTACTATCTTTATTATATTGAAGAACAGGCATGCTCATAATCTGAGCTTCTTTAATCCGTGGGTCCATTTCGATAAGCGTATCATAGGACATACCTGGGTAAAGTTGATTCAACTTGGTATAAATCATTTTAGACGCCGTGCTCTGCTTATCGAACATCGTAATTAAAATACGCGCATCAAGAAATGGATTTGTTTTCGCTTTGACAAGATCGATGAGTTTTAAAATCTGGTCAATCCCATGGGTCGACAGGTAGTCGCATTGACTGGGTATTACGACCAATTGTGAAGCTGTCAAAGCGTTGAGGGTAAAGAATTCAATGGATGGTGGTGTATCGATCAAGATGTAATCAAATTGATCTTTTATGGGTAACAAGCGATCTTTTAATAGAAATTCAAAGTTCCGGGCGCCGAAAAATTTTTTATTCACCAACACCATATTTTTATTAGAAGGAAACAGCCACAAGTTGGGGTACTTGGTTTCGATAGCCAATTGCGAGATGGCATCCGGCTTGCCGTTGAGCACATTATAAAAGGAGGCGTCTTCTTTGTAACCTAAAGAGATCGTTAAGTTTGCTTGTACATCAAAATCAATCAACAACACACGTTTGTCGTGCAGTGCCAGGGAAAGGCCCAAATTAAGACAGGTCGATGTCTTTGCGACACCGCCTTTTTGGTTGCTGACGGCGATGATATTGTCATGATCGACCCGTCTGCGCGTCGACTGCAGGTCATGAAAATTAATCTCTTCTACCCGCACGGGTTTGTACGCGGTGAAAATCTGTTCACACTTAGCGCATCGTGCACCGAAACTTTGATCTTGGATCTGACTATCATCGACATTATAGCGCGTCTGGCACTTGGGGCAAACAACTATCATGAACAAACCCTCTCCCAATGGTTATGCAATACTGCTTTCGATGGCTTTTGGCAACTTTCGTTCATCAGCAATGGTGGTGACGGTCCCCATCTCTATGGCATGTTGGGTCAGGTTAGGATAGACACAACACTGCATCTCCTGGGCGATGGTGACCCCCCCCTGCTCACGGATACTGGCAAAACCCTCGGAACCGTCGTCACCTATACCGGTCAGCATAACACCTATGGTCTTGTCGCCGAAGGTGTCGGCAGCCGTTTTAAATAATATATTCAAAGGCTTGTCGGCCATATCAACCAAAGAGATACAGGGTTGATCGTTTTCATTGCGTTCAATTCGCAGGGACTGCTCGTTTGAGCAAATATAACAGGCACCTTGTTCGATAACTTGGCCGTCTTTGGCCATTTTAACCTCCCAAGGCACATATTCATTAAATTTTGCCACAAAAGCGGGTAGGATCTGAGGTGCGATCTCTTGGACCACGACCACGGCGGCAGGCAAAGATGGGGCCAGCCGGGTCATTAAACGGATTACCGTATTGGGGCCACTGAGGCTGGTTCCCAAAGCGACCAGATATTTGAGGGATGAATCTGCCGTCTCTGTCGTTTTTTCAGCATCTTGGATCTCCGGTTGAATGAAAACCCGTCTAATATTTTTGAAATTCACACCGCTGGCAATCTTGACACGGTCGATGATTTGACGCCGGCTTTTATCCATGTCCTCTGATATGGCGCCGCTGGGTTTGGGAATAAAATCAACAACACCGAGACGAAGCGCTTCAAAAGTAACTGCACCGTCACTGAATAAGGAGCTCAACACAACCACAGGTACCGGTGATTCGATCATAATATGGCGTATAGCAGCCAGTCCGTCCATTCTTGGCATGTCGATATCGAGTGTCACCACATCGGGTTTAAGCTCTTTAATTTTATTCAACCCGTCCAACCCGTCATGGGCGGTCCCCACGATTTGTAAATTGGAATCTGTTTCCAATATTTCCATAATCGCTTTGCGCATAAACAATGCATCATCGACAATTAACGCTTTAATCGGATCACTCATGGTATCATTCATATCCGTTCTTTTGCCGGAACTGACCGGCCACATTAGAGACAAACAACCTCTCATTCAAAAGGTTATGGCTACCTGCATAAACGAGTTAAAATATCCTGGGCTTGTCCAACATTGAACACCTCGGCTACCAATCCCTCATCAATTGCGCCCATATAACTATCGGGTAAAATGGAGCTGCCTGGCTCCGGCGCAATAATCCTGCCGCCTGCCGATTTAACGCAACGCAGCCCATCCATATTCCCCACATCACCGCCGGACAAAAGCACGACGATAACGCGATCCTGAAACAGTTCGGCGGCACTGGACAGAATGAAGTCCATACTCTCTTGCCCGCTATACTCCTCACCGCCTTGTTTTTCATTGAGCACCAGCATGCCCTCATCAATGCCGAACTGTAAATGTTGGCCGCTGGTTCCAATATAGCATCGCCCCGGGTTCAGCACCATCTTAGCTTTGAACGGTTGAACCTCAAACCGGCTACGGGCATTTAAGAAAGTTGAGAGCGTGGGGGCAAATCGAGGTGGAATCGATTGCATAGATAAAGCGCCAGTGGACGAAATATTGGGAAGTGCCGTTACCAGGTTTACCATCTCGAGATGGCCGCCTACACCGGAGATGATAATGACAAAATTTTCACATGGTGTCGTCTCATCAACTTCAATAAATTCGGATGGACTCAATATGGGGCGCCGCAATAATTGGCAGCGGTTCATCTTGGCTTTTGCAGCCTTATGCACACGCTCAACGATTTTTTGCTGCTGCAGTACGATATTGCTGCTTTTAACGGGCTTGCTCATAAAGCCAGTGGCACCCAGGTTAAGAAACGACAGCAAGGTATCATATGATGATGGCGACAAATTACTCATAATAAGCACCGGACAGGGACTTGTGATCATGATATGCTTAAGTGCGGTGCTGCCATCCATCACCGGCATATTCACATCCATGGTGATCAAGTCCGGTGAAAGCCGCCTGATTTTCGATAGCGCATCTTCCCCGTTTTCGGCTGTTTCGATCACATCTATGCAAGGATCTGCCGAGAGCATACTGCCTAAAATTTTACACATAATGGGCGAGTCATCCACGATCAAAACCCTGAGTTTTGCGGAATCTTCAAAATCGAGAAGTTCTTCCGGCTCACCTTTGGACTCGCCTTCCACGAACGACATTTCATCAGCCTGCCTGGCTGCCTCCATCAAAAGAAACTGACATGCTTCTTTAATGGTGGGCTCATCGATGGCAGGTGCTTCCATGGTCTCAAATTGGCCGCTAGGCCAGCCTAAAATCGCAAAAAAGGCCTCCACTCCCACCATTGCGCCGCACTGGGCATGGACAACCTCACCATCCTCGATGAAAATAGTGCCGATATCACTGTCTTGAGTGACACGGATTGATAGGCTGGCGCCTGCCAAACAGCACATTTGAATGATGTCGGTGATCTGAATATTTCGTAAAGTACCGGCAAATCCGCTGCCGCCCTTTTTCTGGACGTTTTCGTCTGAATTGGATGTCATATCATATAGACCCGTATGGAATTACACTGCTTAACTGCATCTGCCGCCCACTGCATTATGACTCGGGATTACCCGAGTCCTGCTATAAAGTCGCTGCCTTTGCCCTGGCAACTTTCTGATCAAGAGATATTTGCACCATTTCAAAAACATCAATAATCAAAGAAATGCTGCCATCTCCCAAAATTGTGGCTCCGGAAAAGCCATTTTTCTCCTGCAAATAGTCCTCCAAAGGTTTGATAACCACCTCTTGCCGGGACTTCAATTCATCCACGATAAATCCTACCTGATTTGCGCCCGTATTTACGATCACAACAAACTGTTCATCTTGGTCCACATCGACTGCTCCCATATTCAACGCATCTTTTAAGCGGACCAAAGGAATAGTGTCGCCACGAAGATCATACACCTCCAACCCTTCAATTGTGGATATCTCTTTTTTGTGAACACGGATGGTCTCATCCACTGTAGATAGGGGAATGGTAAATATTTCATTTACCACGCGCACCAACAGAGCTGGTATAATGGCTAAGGTCAATGGGATCTTGATTACAAATCTGGAGCCAGTGCCGGCGGCGCTGAAAATATCGATGGTTCCATTAATCTTTTCAATATTGTCTTTGACAACATCCATCCCGACGCCACGACCCGAAGTATGGGTTACCTCTTTGGCAGTTGAGAATCCGGGCTGCATAATAAACTGCAGAATCTGTTCGTCGGTCAATTGGGCGGCTTGTTCAGGTGTGATCAGTTCTTTTTCCATGGCACGTGTCTTAATCCGCTCGGCATCGATCCCCTTGCCGTCATCACGTATTTCAATGACGACATAGTTGCTTTCAGGATAGGCTTCCATGCGAATAGTACCTGTCTCGTTCTTGCCTTTTTGTCGCCGCACCGCCTCATCTTCAATGCCATGATCAA
>JASFKE010000257.1:0-6139 GCA_050118795.1 Desulfobacteraceae bacterium
GAATCGAAAAAGAGAGGGCACTCGACGAATCTGGTCCTGGGCCGTGGCAAGTGCGTACGTTTTGACCCTTGTGGTTTTGACCCACGTGCTGTTGCCCATACTTCCCATCCCGGCCAAGTTGGATCGTACGGCTTATGAAATCCATGATTGGGACAGGCTCGCTGCGACAGTGGCCCAGACCCAGCAAGAGATGCCAGATCCCCACAAGACCTTTATTTTCGGGTTGCGCTATCAGATCGCCAGTGAGCTGGCATTTTATATGCCGAACAACCCCCTGACCGTCTCCATTAATCGATGGAATCGACCCAATGTATACGATTATTGGTGGCAGGATGAAGATCTGCTGGAAAAAGATGCCGTTGGTGTGATGCGCTATAGTGATCGCCGGGAAAAATTGCAGCAGATTTTTAAAAAAGTTGATGCTCCGGAGCCATTTTATGTCTATTTGGATAAAGCGGCAGATCAGCGTGGTGACCCCGATATGCTTGTAAAAACACTGTATGTTTATCGTTGCTATGGATTCCAAGGCGGGCTTCGATGGCAATCACCGCATCAGGACGATATCCGTGTATCCGCTGCCGGCAAACCTTGAGGTTTTCGGCAGGTTTCCGGCACTTGATCAGAAATATTCGATTGCCGGATCTCTTCCCGGCCATTGATAAGCCGCACGATCATGGGCGGCTGTATGCAAATCCATACGCCCATGTCCATAATTTTAGGTTACTTGTGGATGTGCCGTATTTTCAATAGCTCCTGGAAAACAAATACCGATTTTTGAATAGTGTCGTATTGTATTCTCGAGTCGGCCACATGGCGCCACTTCACGCCGAACTGGGCAACTTTATATCCGGCCTTATTGGCAAGCCATAACAATTCGGGGTCGAAGATGACACTGTCCAGCTTTTGCCGTCCGAAGAGTGCCCGGGCCGCACTGCGGGTGAAAAATTTAAACCCGCACTGGGTGTCGGGATAGGCGATGCCCAAATAATTGTTCTGAATGAATGTATATATTTTGGCCGAAAGTTTTCGTAAAGTGTTCTGGTGCTCTTGAATTTTTGCGCCGGATACTGCCCTGGAGGCAATGGCAACATCATACCCCTTCTCGATCAACGCCATCCCATCTTTGCAATAGGTCATTGGAACGGCGTAATCGGCATCCATAAACATGGCAATGGCGCCGTTGCTTCGGAGCATTCCGTATCTGACGGCATAACCTTTACCGCGATTGGGATGGTACTCCAGCGCCTGCATCCGAATATTTGAAGGCGCTGTGAATTTTTTAGCTACCTGGGCCGTACTGTCGCTGCTGCCGTCGCTGACAACGATCACTTCGCTGAAAAAGGACTCCTCTTTCAGATACGCTATGGTGTTTTCAAGTGTTGGAACGATCCTGTCGTGTTCGTTGTAAGCAGGTATGATGACTGAAAGCGCAGGCGTGGTGTTCAAGTTATGATCCTTTGAATAGTGTATGTCCATTTATGGCTGTTTAGTGTGATTTCTAAATTGCATCTGGTAAAGTTTGTAGTACTCGCCTTTGTGGGTCAAAAGCGCATCGTGGGTGCCCGACTCCGCCACCTGACCGTTGACCAGTACAATCACGCGGTCTGCGTTTTGGATCGTTGAGAGGCGATGGGCGATGACAAAAGCGGTTCGTCCACGCATCAAGTTTTCCAGGGCTTTTTGAACGACGGCCTCTGCCTCTGTGTCCAAAGAAGAGGTCGCTTCATCCAGAATGAGGATAGGGGCGTCTTTGATCAATGCACGCGCGATGCACAATCGCTGTTTTTCACCCCCGGACAATCTTGTGCCCAATTCGCCGACCTGGGTGTCGAATCCTTTGGGAAAGTTCATGATGAAGTTGTATGCAAAGGCTGATTTTGAGGCCGCAATAATCTCTTCATCCGTGGCCTCGGGTTTACCGTACCGGATGTTATTGCGTATGGAGTCGTTGAACAGGATGGGATCCTGAGTCACAATGGCGATTTGCTGTCGCAGTGACAGGACCGAAGCGTTACGGATATCGATGTCGTCTATCAGAATTTGTCCTTCCGACACGTCATAAAACCGTGGGATGAGGTTCACCATGGAGGTTTTGCCGCCACCGCTCATACCTACCAAAGCAAGGGTCTCGCCGGGCGATACCTCCAAGTTGATATCTTTGAGTACATACTCTTTTTCGTATTTGAACCCCACCCGGTTGAATCGCACCCGGTGCGGGTTTAAAGGGATATCGATGGGGTCGGGCCGGTTGCGTATTGTGGATTGGGTATCGATGATATCATATATTCGATTGAAGGCGGCCAGCCCTTCTTGAACGGCATTGTTGATCCGGGTCATTTTTTTTGCCGGATCGTAGACCAGGATTACGGCGGCCAGAAAAGAGAAGAACTCTCCGGGGGTGGCGCTCCCTTCGAAAATTCGTTTCCCACCGTACCAGACCACAACGGCGATGGCGATGCCGCCCAGAAATTCCATGATGGGCGAAGAGAGCGCTTTGGCTATGACGGCCTTCATCTCGAGGGTGAAGACATTTTGGGTTTTTTCTGCAAAACGTTTTTTTTCGTACGCCTCCATGCCGAAGGCCTTGACCACCTTCGTTCCGATGAAGGTCTCATGGATAAAGGCGCTCATGTCGCCCATGGCTTCTTGAATGCCGGCGCTGGCCCGGCGGACCCGGCGTCCCAACATCGTCAATGGGATCAATGCGATGGGCAGGACCACAAAGATAAAGACCGCCAGCCTCCAATCCAGGTAGAAAATATAGCCGGTCAGAAAGATGATGCGCAGTGCGTCCCGAATTAGGGCTGCCACCGATGAAGATACCATGGCTTTGACAATGTTCACGTCAAATGAAAATCTGGACAACAAAGCACCGGTTTTTTCCTGATTGAAAAACGCCATGGGAAGGTCGGTCAGGCGATAATAGAGTTGGTTGCGGAGCCTGCGAATAATATCTTGTCCTACAAATTCCATGAGATACACTTCGCCGTACCAGGCAAAGCTGCGCAGAAAATAGATGCCGATAAAAAGCACCGGCAGCACCCGAAGCATAAATTGGTCTTTGTTGACAAAAATTTCATCGAAAAGGGGTTTTACCACCCAGGCTTGGGCCAGATCGGTTGCCGCCATGAGTACCATGCAGACCATGGCGATGATCAGCCGAATTTTCTGGCCTTTTATCAGTCCAAAGATTTTTTTATGGCGTTCATCAACTGTAATTGCGGATAGTATTTTCATATATATCAGACTTCAAATTCATGGCCGAAAAATTGATCGGCCTCGGCGGTAATTCGGTTCAGCTCCAACTCCAGCTCTTTCATGCATGCCGTAATAGCGCTTTGATCGGCATCGGGGGGCACATGAATTGGTTCTCCATAGGTTACCACGCCTTTGGTCCAGGGAAAGGGCAGTATAAAGCGGTCCCAACTGTTAAATACCTTGCGCCGTTTCGAGCTGCAGGCCACGGGAATAATGGGGACCCCGGTCTTTTGGGCCAGCAGTACGACCCCATGTTGAACTTTATGCCGGGGGCCTTGGGGGCCGTCGGGGGTCACCACCCCCGGACGCAAATTGGTGCGTATATCGTCTATTTGCCGCATCAGAGCACGCAACCCCTTTTTACCCGTTGATCCGCGTATGGTTTTATGACCGTAGCGCTCGAGCACCTGGGAGACAATTTCTCCATCGGCAGAGTTGCTGACCATGACAGAGGCGTTGAGTTTCTTATGTATGTAAGACGGAAGCAAGATTCTGGAGTGCCAGAGCGCAAAAATAAAGCGTCTGGTTCGGATCCGTTCAGCAACGGCTTCATATCCAATGGTCTCCACCCGTGAAAGGAGGAACAAGAAGTTGATCAGCAGCTTCCCGGCCCATCCGATGAGCCACCATTTGAGCCCTACAGCATCGGTATCTTTTTTAAATAGCACGGTCACCCTCCATCAAACGCTCCGCAATTGCCGCCACACGATCTGAAGCACCTGAGCGGCCCAATTGTCTCTGGACCTGTTTGATGTCGATTATCATTTTTTCATAGGCCGCCTTGTCGGTGAGCAGCCCATGGGTGGTGTCGGCCATATTTTCTGCGGTGGCTTCATCTTGAACCAGTTCGGGCATTATCCTTTTACCGGCAATCAGGTTTGCCAATCCGATATGGGGAACATTGACCAGTTTGTTCCCGAGCCAATAGGTAAATCCTGACACCTGGTAGACGATGACCGCGGGGACACCGTAGATGGCCGCCTCCAGACTGGCGGTTCCCGAAGCGACAATGGCAATGGTGGATCTGTGGAATACGGCACCCACCGTATCGCTGACGATCTCAATATGTTTTAGTGGATGGCGGTCTGCAATTTTCCGGATCAAAGGCCCATCAATCGAAGGTGCCCGGGAGATAATAAATCGCGCGTGTGGATTGCGGTCGTGAATAATTTGAGCGGCCCGCAACATGTTTGGCAATAGTCTTTCGACTTCATCCTGCCTTGAACCCGGCAGCAAGGCGATACATGGATGGTCCAAATTTCGGCTGGATCTGTTGAGAGGGGAATACTGGGCCGCATCGGCGTCGTCCAGCAACGGGTGCCCCACATAGGTGACCGGAACATTATGCTTTTTATAGATGGGCGCTTCAAACGGCAGAATCACGGCCATATGGTTCACCCGTCTCTTTATTTTATTGACGCGGCCGGATCGCCAAGCCCAAACCGTCGGACTGATGTAGTACAATACGGGTATGCCCAATTTTTTGGCGTGACCGGCCAGGTGCAGGTTGAAATCCGGGAAATCGATCAAGATCAATAAATCGGGCAGGGTATGGGCCAGAAAGCGTTTCAAGCGAAACATCAATTTAATAATTTGAGGTGCTTTGGCCAGGACAGCCGTAATCCCCATGACCGACAGCTCTTTGGTGTCTACTACAATTTGAGCGCCGGCGCGTTTCATGGCGGTTCCACCGGCCCCCGAAATGGTCAGCCTGCCGTCGCGACGCAGCAGGGCATTTATAATGTGCGCACCGTGCAGGTCCCCCGACGCTTCGCCGGCGATCATGACCACTGTCTTTGGTTTTTCCGCGATCATATCGTTACAATCCGATTACAGGGTATCGGCATTGCGGCTCTTTTGATCCATCGCCACAATGCTGATGTTGTATTTATCGGCAAGGTTGATCATCGCTTTGCGGTCAAATACCACTGCCTTTCCCGCTTCGATGGCAAGGGTTTTTACGTTGGCGGCTTTCATGGTCTCAATGGTTTTCAATCCAACGGCCGGTATGTCAAAACGCATATCCTGGTTGGGCTTGCACACTTTGACCGCCACCGCCTTGCCTCTGCCCATCTCTCCGCCCCTTGCGATGGTGGCGTCCGTGCCTTCGATGGCCTCCACAGCCAATACACTTCCCTGTCGCACCACAATGCACTGGCCGATATCCAGGCGTCCGATCTCTTTGGCGATGGTCCAGCCCAGGTGAATGTCTTTGCTCTCCGCTTTGGACGGTTTGCGTCGGGTCCATATGCCCGCCGGGGCCAACATCTCGGGGAGCAAGAAGGTGGAGGGCCTGATAGTAATACCCTCTTTTTCCAGCAAATCGGCAAAGCCGCGCAACAGAGCATCATCATGGGTGTGGCGCATACCGGCGATCAGGGACAAGGCCTTGGTGTCCGGCCGGACATTGGTAAACATGCGCGGTTTGCTGATGGCGCCCATCATCACGGCTTGGGTGACCTGGTGTTGGTGAAAATAGCGGATGAGTTTTTTGATTTGCCCCACATAGAACCATTTCAGTGAGGCCGCAAAGCGGTCCAGTGACGGATCGGCTTCTTCCTTGTATGCAGCGGTATAAATTTGCCACCCTTTTTGACTGGCGGCCTGTGCAAAAAGGAGCGGGAATTGACCGCTGCCGGCGATAAGTCCGATTTTAGAAGGCTCAGTCATGGTGTTTACGCAATAATGGTGTCGAGGCATTTCATGGTCAGGTTCACGGTCAGGCCTATCGGGTGATGCCGCGTTCGGACGATTTGATGAAGTCGATAAACGCTTCAACTTCCGGAAGCATTTCAACCTCTGCAGCCACCCGTTCTATGGCCTCGTTTCGGGTGAGCCCGATGCGGAAAAGCAAACGATAGGTTTTTTTAAGCTGTTTTAA
>JASFKE010000258.1:0-6130 GCA_050118795.1 Desulfobacteraceae bacterium
CCCGCTTTATTGACTATAGTGACAAGATAGTCCTGGGTGGAACCGTCCTCTGCAGTGACGGTATAGGTTACGGGGTTGGAAAAATCCTGGGCCACTCCGGATTCAGGGCTGATGCTTTGGCCGGTGTGCGTAATGGTCGGCTCAAGGGCGGTCACCGCTGTGTCGGAAGGTACGGCTATCGATATGGTATGCTCTGTCTCGTTTATCTCCCCTGTGGCGGCAGGGCTTTCAAAGCTAAAGGAGGTGATTGCTTTTGCGCTGGAAAGATTGTCACCGCCGCCGGAGCCGCCACCACAGCCAAAAAGAATAAAGATAAAGGCCAAAAGCACAAAAAAGATGATCTTTTTCATAATAACTTCCCCCCAGGATACATAAGTGTTTATGACTTCCTCGATTTCGTACTGCGCAAGAAACGGCCACACCACAGGCACAACAAAGGGGGCATCGTAGGGTGATGCCCCCTGTTGAAAGAAGCCATTTAAAGGGATGAAAAAGATGTCGCGGCAAAACCGTAAGACAAATACAGCGGACAATACAAAGCGGTAACAGTACCGGCAAATGGTCAGTTCCGATGACGATCATTTTCATCAATTCAGCTGACACCAGCTCGCATGGGCGTTTTTACAGTATCGGTCAAACGTCAGTTCAACTCTTTTTTCAGTACGGATAAGCTGTCACCAGTATGGATTGACTGCTATTCATATGTCAAGCAATTTATTTGTTTACTCCATAGTTGCATAAAAAAGATGGCAAAAAAGGTTAAAAGCCTTGTCAGCATTGAATTAACGGTATGCGAGAGATTCATTCGAGGAATAAACCAGCGGTGAACTTGAGGATCGGGTCGATTGTATGCCATCTTTTCTACCAGAACCGAAGGGGCTATTTTTAGGGAGAATTGACTTTCCCCGTCACCAATTGAAAAAAATCAGGCAACGCTTCTTTTCCAGCTTCCAGGCATATTTTTCTGCTAATATGCGGTGTAATGGGAAAGCCGTTTTTTTTGTATTTGGAAATTATATTATGGTGTTTTTGAATAAAGCAATGCTGTCTTGGGTTTCCCATGGCTTTATTCATCTTTTTCCATATATCTGTTAATGATTCCATTGTGGCATTGCCAAAACTCAGAGGCGTGAAATCACATGGACAGACTTGTCCGGCTGAATCAATAAAAAGATGCTGAGTACCGGCACCGCATCCAAAGACTTCAGGGCTTTCAATCTGATTAAACGCGCAAACCATTTTTGAAAGATAAGGTCCTGTATGTGGTAAGTAGTATTTTTTCGGACAATATCGCGCCGGACCAGCACTTTTAATGCTTCAGAAACCTGTGAGGCGCTTTTAAGATCCACCGCCTGAAGCGCGGCAGCATTATATACTCCTCTGCCGCTGGTATTGATCAGCAGCTTCAGCGACTTGCGCTGATTGATGGTCAGTGATTCCCATAAATTTAAAAACTCCAGCGAGCTGGCGCGCAACATATCGCGCTCTGCCCTTTCCAGGTCCTCGGCCGTGATTTCGCCGTTGGCATCCTCCCACAGGATCGAAGCCATCAATTGGATATACATCGGATGGTTGTCACACCGGCTGATTAAATCTTTGGCCTTTGCAGGGCTGAGCTTAAGCGTTTTACTTTTCATAAGCCGTTGCAGCCAGGGTGCATAATGCGCCGATTGGATTTTTTGGACACGATAACCGGTTGCAAGCTTGTAGAACGCCCGGTTCTCATTATGGAAAATTTCTGTCAAAATATGCTGCTGGCTGCCACAAAAGATATAATGGAGGTGTGGTTGAATGGATTTTTCATGTTACGGTTTCCGGTGAATAGATAGAACTGTATAGATACAACAGGATTGACTAAAGTTTTATGTAAAGTATTTACAAGTATTTTTACTAAGATGTATTGTATTATCATTACATAATGGTTGTAATTGCAAAGGGAAAACCGGTGGGAACCGGTTCTCCTTCGCTGACAATACAACTTGTTGTAATTATAAGGATATATTTATAGCGCTTTTCCGATCAGACAAGGTGGCGGGTGGTGGTGACGCCGAGAGAATCATAAATTTGGCGGGTGGCGCCGGATTTGTTCAGGGTGTACAGGTGAATGCCCCTGACATTGTGATCGATCAGGTTACGCACCTGCTCCGTGGCCCAGTGGATCCCGACCTTGCTCATGTACTCTTCGTTTTCGGCGCGCCGAAGCGCTTTGATGAAACGCGCCGGAAAACGGGTGCACGCTGAGACCTCAGCCATCCGCTTCATCAACTTGAATGATGTCACCGGCGCGATGCCGGCCACAATCGGTACCCGGATTCCGACCAGTTCACACCGTTCACAGAAGTCGTAGAACTCATTGTTGTCGAAAAAGAGCTGGGTGCAGATGTAATCGGCGCCGGCATCCACCTTGGCCTTGAGATAGTCCATCTCAAGCAGGCGGTTGGGGGTCTCCGGATGGCCCTCCGGGTAACCGGCCACGCCGATCCCCATTTGCGGATAGTGCTTGCGGATGAACGCCACCAGCTCGGCGGCATAGCCAAATCCTCCGGGAGTCCGTTCAAACTTCTGGCCCTTGGGCGGATCACCCCGCAAGGCCAGAATGTTCTTGATGCCGCTCTCCACATAGGTGTCCAGGATCGATTTGATTTCATCCTTGGTAGAGCCGACGCAGGTCAGATGGGAAACCACGGTCAGATTGGTCTCTTTTCGAATCCGCACCACCAGGTCATGGGTCAGGTCGCGGGTTGAGCCTCCCGCACCGTAGGTAACGCTCACGTATGCCAGGTCGAGCGGAGTGAGATCGCCGATGGTGGCAAACAGCTGCTCGGCGGCTTCCTGCGTTTTCGGGGGGAACAGTTCGAAGCTGTAGGCGATGGAATTGCTCTTGAATATTTTGGTAATAGGCATTCGTTACTCTCCTTCATATTGCAAAACAGAATAACAGGAAGGTGTTACCTGAATTTTGCAGATAAAATTAGAGATTAAAACTTACATTTACCGGGTATGTAGATTCATTGGATTAAAGAGATCTTTTTTATCTTATTAAGATATTGAAAAGCCAATGTCAAGTTTTTTATTTTGAGATGGGAAAAGTTTGACCGCAATTGCTTTGGACGCTTCGGTGAGAATACCGTTTACGATACGCCTCGGAAGGCTTGAAAACCTTAGATTGCCAGCCCGATTTTGGCGCCTTCACGTATGGCATCCACGATCAGGCCCGGCTCCCTACAGCTTCCGATCACGTAGGTTTCCGCCGCCAGCCCCTTGAGCCGCTCGGCAATGGACGCATTGGGCCCCCAATCCTGGGTGGTGATGATGTTTTTGGCTTTCATGACATATTTGCGTCTGTCTTTCAGGGAGATTTCCAGTCCATCGCTGGTGATTTTTTGATATTCCACTCCGGCCCAGATGGAGACATGGTTCTGCTTGAACCACGGCCACAGGTTGTTCAGATCGTCGATGGTCATTTTGTCCCCGAGCTCTTCTTCCGGTCCATTGTGAACCATCACCACTTTGCGGTCTCGCTTGGTCAGGTATTCGGCCAGCTCGCAGCCGTGCAGGGTGCCGCCCATGACCACCACGCTTTTGCCCACCGGCATCCACAGCCTGGACAGTTTTGCCATTTGGGCCGAGGTAAGGAATTTCAAAAAGAATTTGAGCATACCGTGCAGTTTTTCGGTCCGGATGAGTTTGGGGCTCTGCGCGCCCGGCAGCTCGAACTGGGTATGGGCAGCGCCGGCGGCGATGATCAGGGCGTCGGGATTTTCACCCTTGACCACGTTGGGGGTCGCCTCGCTTTTCAGATGCACTTGAACCCCTTGCTTTTTGAGCTGTGTGGCCAGGTATTTGACAAACAGCGTCAGATCCTCGGTTTCCAGATCCTTTACAACGGCCGCCACGGGGATCAGGCCACCCAGGTAGCTGCCTTTTTCATAAAGCACCACATCGTGACCGCGCCGGGCCGCCACCCGGGCCGCCTCCATGCCCGAAGGGCCGCCGCCCACAACCAGCACCTTTTTTTTCCGGGGCACGGGCCGGGGTTGAAACTCGGGGTCCAGTTCCCGTCCAAGTGTCGCATTGGTGCGGCACTCCAGCGGCAGGTTGCGGTTGCGTACATCAAAGCAGTGCAGACAGCCGTTGCACCAGCGGATATCTTCCAGTCGCCCGGCTTTGGCCTTGTTGGGCAGCTCCGGATCGGCCAGCAGCCGGCGGGTCATCCCCACAAAGTCCAG
Source organism: Desulfobacteraceae bacterium (assembly GCA_050118795.1). Classification (GTDB taxonomy): domain Bacteria; phylum Desulfobacterota; class Desulfobacteria; order Desulfobacterales; family Desulfosarcinaceae; genus JARRKU01. Next base: position 4,230 of record JASFKE010000258.1, read on the forward strand.
GCTGCCTTTTTGCAGGTACTCTTCACCCAGCACCGGATCCAGACGACAGGCGGTCCACACCGGAATGGTGACCCCTTCGGCTTTAACCGCCTCCACAAGAGGCACCGAAGCGCCCTTGCCGCCACGGCTCCAGTCGTAATCTTCGGGCAGATCGTCGGGCGGTTCGGGATAGAGAATACGGTCCGGCTGGAGCAGGCCGCCGCGGTGGCCATAGCGCTCGCCGCGCAGATTGAGACCATCGGCCACTGCGGCCACCCGTTTGGCCATCTGTACACCTTCATCCAGGGTGGTGCCCAGGCGGTGGTTGTATTCGGCGCCGTTCATGATGACGTGGACCGCAAAATCGGGCCCGGTGCGCTTTTTTGCCTCTTCCACGCAGCGTCTTAAAAAACGGGTGCGGTTTTCATAATTTTGGGGGCCATACTCGTCGGTGCGTTTGTTCCAGATACGGGACAAAAAGGTATTGCCCTGATGGCATGTGGCGTGGTTGATCTCACAGCCATCGAATCCCGACCGGTAGGCCCGCTCGGCGGCACTGGCCCAGTGATCGACCTGCTCGTCGATCTCCTCTTTGGTCATCGCCCGGCCGGGCAGAAAATCAGGGCCCGGCAGCTCCTCTTGGGTCATGGCCGAAGCGCATTTGATTTCGCGGATGGCCATATCTCTGGGAAGCAGCCCGGTGGGATTCCACGGCCCGGCATGCTGGAACTGGATGGAGACTTTGCACCCGTACTTGTGGCATGCGTTGGTGAGTTTCTGAAAACCGGGAATGAGCCGATCATCGTCAAAGTGGAGCTGAACGCCCTCGTAGGTGCCGTCCTCGTGATAGTGGATATGCTGTATGCCCAGCGGGTACTCCACCCCGCAGGATTCCACCACCAAAAAGCCCACCCCGCCTTTGGCCAGGCGCTCGTAATAGGCGATCATGCGGTCGCCGCAGGTCTGATCCGCATCCATATAGGATGTTCCATTTGCGGTTTTGATGATCCGGTTTTTGACTTTAACCGGTCCGATCATCCCCGGTTCGAATAATTTCTGGAATCGATTGACCATTTTATGACTTCTCCTTCATTCAATATACCCTTGATCGTCGCTATGGGCTTTTAGGTGAACCAATGGGGAAAGGTTAAGGTTTTTTGCGACTTATGCAACAATAGGGGTAACTATTGCTTTGAGCAAAACAAGCGTTGATTTTTTCAAAAAAAAAGTAAAAAATATAATACACAGTATCAAAAATTGATTCGAAGACTTCTGGATGAATACACTCCACATCAATTGTGACGAATCCGCAACTATCGGCTACCCCCGATAATGGTAAAGGCCTGATTAAGGTTGTGGTTAACAGATATCTCGTTTACCCTTTATACCTTTATATTTTTGTCCTTTGCAATTGACACACAAGCTTCAGGTTGGCATACTCTGACCCATAAAAACGAATTTTTATCTGAAAGTGGTTGGACGTCAAGTTAATATGGTTTCTGGTATCAAAAAAATCATTCACAGCTATTCAAATAGTGCCTGGATACCTTTCTTATTAATGGTTTTTTTTCTGTTAATTGCAAGCTTGCTTGTTATTTCCGGAGGCGTGCATATTCACAATCCACTAAACCATTTTACAGATTTATTCATTAAATTGTATGCATGTGCTTTACTGGGGCAGCTTTATGTAAGCTTCTGCAATTTTTTCGGCAAAGGGACAAAAACAGGCACTATTCAACTTATATTGTTTGTGTTTTCCCTTTTTTTATCCTTTTCAACGTTTTTCTTTTTGCTTGTTCCTCATTGGAAAGATTTTTTTGGGGTATGAGTTCCGCAGCTTCAATTTGTGGAGAGACTTTGGTGAACTGTTTCGCCTATATTGATCTTAATCCATCAAAGTTATTATTGCTCTAAGTAAAACA
>JASFKE010000259.1:0-6114 GCA_050118795.1 Desulfobacteraceae bacterium
ACTGGATACGAGCGGCTTTTCAGAGAGCTATTACCAGAGCGTTCGCGACGACTGGGCCATTGCCTACACCTCGGACGCCTTTGCGGCGGCAGGCACTGACTACGGAACGAACTCCTCTGAAGCCGAAGCCCGGGCCGGTGAGGGTTACGGCACCTATTCCGGAGCCCTGGCCGGGACATTTGTCGCGGGTTACCAGTTCTACCTCCCGGAAGGCGGCAGCTTGACCTTCAGCATTGACTACTATCTTGAAAATAAGATCTCTGGGGACGAACCGGGCTATTCCGTCTCCGGGGCCGGCGCCATGCTGGGCGTCTACCAGGATGGTGACATCAGCGGAACCGGACAGTGGCTGGACCTGGCTGGCGATTACGGCTATGACTATGATGAAGAGGCCGGTACGCTGGAAATCACCCTGTCGAATCTGGCAGAGGGAAGTCTCTTCAATGTCTTTGCCGGTACGGCCGCCTGGGCCGCAGCTTACGCGCCGGGCGGCGATACCGCGACCGCTCCGGTTCCTGAACCGGCCACCATGCTGTTGCTGGGAACCGGTCTGATCGGTATCTCCGGTTTGAGCCGTAAAAAACTCAAAAAACAATAAATTACAACCATCGATCCCAGGCGAACCTCCAGACGGCATCACATATCATCGCCCATGGCAACATAAAAGGCGGTTGGCGTATCCGGACGCCAACCGCCTTTTGTTCGCTGAAGGTTTCAAACCCGGCAAACCCATAAAAAGTCTTCGGCACTTCCGGTTGGCAAAAAGCAATATACTGGCTTTTAGCTTGACAACCCGGCTCAGGTTAGCAAAAATTAATTATTTCCGCGCAATTGCTTATCTGCGTTCTTTTCTGAAATGAGCTTTTCCGCCTCTATTTTCGGCAGCACCCGAGTTCTCTCTCCAAAGATTAATTGCACACTTTCAAGCTTTAGATTTCAAAGCAATGAAAGGTGGGGTGGAAATGATAATTATAGGAGCAAGTCGAAATACCGATTCTTTTCTGGCCGGTCAGATAGCCGCCAGGCGAATGACGGACAAGATGGGGACGAAAGATTCAGCTGGCTGGGTCATGGCTTTCTGCGGCGGACGCCACGATCCGGAAGCCATCTTAAAAGGGCTGCGCACCCATTTGGGCGCGATCCCTGTGCTCGGCGGCGCAGCCGTCGGTACTATCACCAACCGCCGGATCAGCTATGGGGGATATGAATGTGCTTTGGCCCTCTTTCCCGAGACATCGGACAAATTCTCGATATTGACGGCTTCCGGGCTGGATAAGGGCGAAGCCCGAGCCGGCGAGCATATAGGTAAACAGCTTCGGGAATGTGCCGCCGACAACGCTACCGTCATTCTCTTTTACGATTCCATTCAATCCTGTCCGCCGCCGGTCCTCAATGTGGCTAGCCGGATAATGGATGGCATTTATGCCGGATTGGCTGATAAGCCACTGAAGATTTTCGGTGCCGGACTGTTAGGTGATTTTCATTTATCGCGCAGTTATGTGTTCGACGGCCATGACCATGCAAAGAATATGGCTGTTGCGCTGGTGCTGCCTTCTGCCTGGTCGAGTCACGTCACCATTATGCATGGATTCAAACCCATAAGTTCTTTTATGGAAATTACGCGCATCGACGGTACCGTTATATACGAACTCGACGGTCGACCGGCATACGAAGTGCTTCAAGAAATGACCCAACTACCAAATGAATCCCCGAATATGAACTTTACCCGGATGGTGGCACTGGGCAAAAAACTCGGCAATCCATTTGATCCATACAAGGAATCTGCTTATATCAATCGCCAGATCGTCGGTGCCAATCCCAAGGATGGTTCCATCTCCCTTTTTGAAGCCGATTTTCAAACCGGCGTAAAAATCCAAATCATGTCCATTGACCACCAACTCGTGCTAGAATCAGTTCGCAATCGAACCAAAGGATTATTGAATGGTATCAATGACGGCCAAAGTATGGGCGCTTTGTATATCGACTGCGCCGGCAGAGCCTGCGCCTTCTGCGGGGATGAAGTTGAAGAAGCTTCTATTTTGCAGGAGGTGATCGGCGAAACCATGCCGCTGTTAGGGTTCTATTCAGGGGTCGAACTGGCTCCATGCATCGACCGCACCTGTCCCCTGGATTGGACGGGTGTACTTGCCGTGTTCACCATGGAGTCTTGAAAATGGATGAGTTCAAGCAAGAATTAGGCTACTATCGGAGGCAGTGCAATGAGTTAGGCCGGCGTATCCTGCACTTGCAGGCAGAAAAAACGATAGCCCGCCGGGATGCAGCTCGAAACCGAATGCTGGCTGAACTCATCGGCAATTCGTACAAGCTCGAAAGCAGTTGGACAAAACTGGATGATATCGAGTGGCCGTGTCTGCAAGTTATTCTGAAGGCCATGCATGTGGATTGTGCCGCTCTGTTGGAATTTATTCCCCAAAATGGCTGTTTCAAGCCCATCAGCGCTTTGGGCTTTCCGTGTGAGTTGTCACCCCAATTTGCTCCCCCGATATTGCCGGGAGAAAATTTCCATGTAAATTTCGACACGCCCCCCAATCCCCTTGTAGATTCAATGCGTCACTTTGCCGGTGTGCCGCTTCTTTTGTGGGCCTATCTCCCCTCCGCTGGTCTCGCCCTTCTGGTGGGCAACACCACCGAGGATCAGCACCTGCACCGTCCCTTTAATGAGAAAGACTACGAAATTGCCACAACCGCCCTGATTGTGTTTGTCGATATCGAGGCTCGAATCAGGTCTCAAAAGGCCTTGTTGGATTCGGAAGAGAAATATCGATTGCTGGTCGAAAACGCCAATGATGCAATTTTTGTGGCCCAGGATGGCCGGATTAAATTTGCAAACAGCAAAACGGCCCAGATGATTGGTTGTGGGGCTTCGGAGCTGATGGAGAGGCCGTTTGCCGAACTGGTCAGTCCTGATAATCTGGGCTTTGTGTTTTCCCGGCATTTTGAACACTTGCAGGACAATAATTTACCCAACCGATACTCTTTCCGAATCACCGACGCCGCCGGCAAGATTATTTGGATCGACCTGAATACAGTAGAAATCGAATGGGAAGGACGACCCGCCACCCTGAATTTTGCGAGAGATATCACTCACCAAATACAGTTGGAAGCGCAATTGCGCAGTGCCCAGAAAATGGAGGCCATCGGAACCCTGGCCGGAGGGATCGCCCACGACTTCAACAATATTCTTTCGGCCATCATCGGTTATACCGATCTGATGGCTCTGACACTGCAGGATGACAACCCGGCCCGCTCCTCTCTGAATGAAGTCATGAATGCCGCCCAGCGCGCTAAAGAACTCGTCTACCGTATTCTAACCTTCAGCCGCACCCACGAACAGGAACAAAAGCCGGCTAGAATGGACCTTATCGTCAAAGAGGCACTCAAACTCTTAAGACCCTCTTTGCCTGCAACCATCAGGATCGAGCAGCAGATTGATTGCCGAAGCACCATCCTGGTTGATCCCACCCAAATTCATCAGGTGGTGGTGAACCTGTGCACCAATGCCTATCAATCTATGCAAGATGAGGGCGGTGTGCTCAAGGTAAGCCTGGCCGAGGTCAAATTGAACTCGGCTGATTCTATCGACCATCTCGATCTGGATGCCGGCGACTACCTGAAATTGACCATTTCCGACACAGGACACGGCATGGACGAGAAAACCCTGCAGCGAATTTATGACCCCTATTTTACAACCAAGCAAGAGGGCAAGGGGACGGGGTTGGGGCTGGCCGTGGTGTATGGGATTGTCAATGCTCACAAAGGCGCTATTCAGGTGAATAGTGCGCCGGGCAGCGGGACGACGTTCGAGGTATTCTTTCCCATTGTCGGATATTTTGCAAACTCTGAACCCCAATTGAATAAACAGCCGTCCCGAGGTGATGAAAGCATCCTTTTCGTGGATGATGAGGCTGCTTTGGTAAAACTGGCCACCCAGCTACTCGAAAAAAGCGGATACCGGGTTGTCGGCCAAAACAATCCTCTCGAAGCGTTGGAGCTGTTTAAATCCGATCCCAACCAATTTGACCTGGTGATTACCGATATGACCATGCCCTATATGACAGGTAATCAATTGGCCAAGGCGCTTCAAGCCATCCGGCCGGATCTTCCCATCATTATGTGCACCGGCTATAGCGAAAAAATATCCTCTGAAAAAGCCCAAATGATGGGGATCCAGGCTTTTCTTAGGAAACCTCTGAGTTATCACGATCTGACCCATAACGTCCGCAAAGCCATCGACCAGCAAAATCCACACGATAGAGACAAAACCGGATAGAACAAACCCCATCGTTGCAAAAGGCTTCAGGGCGCCAGAGTCAAGGCGGCAAGGGCGCAGCCGTAGTTAATCTACTGCAAACCCTCGCCGACGCGGGATCTGGCGCCCTGAAGCCTTTTGCAACGATGGGGTAAAAAGGTAAATTCTTATCGCCTGCCTTACTTTCCGGTGTGTCAATTCGTTGACCGGTTAGCCCGTCAGAATTTCGTCTTGCGGGTTGCCGCCTGCCCAGACCATAAAAAATCATAACTAACTGAAAAAAAAATAAAATAATGCGATTTTCGCATAGATCGATGAGGTGGTATGCTTATTGCTCTTCTGGAGATTATGCTTTAAGAGGCATTGTTCATACCTAGGATAAACAATGATTAGGAATAATCTGACGTTCCGAAAAAAGATAAGAAGTTAAAAGTAAATTCCTTTCTCTTATTCAATTCCGGGCGTAGGCCCAAATTTTTTACTAATTATGAAGAGGAGTCGATTTATGACTAGATTGCCTAATAGCGATGAGCGTAAAATGATAAAAAATCTCGTTAATTCTGGGACTTGTGGTATGTCACAGCCCGAAACAAATTTTACACCATCTTCTGTCAAAGTATTGAAGGACAATCACTGGATGGCCAGGCGAACGACTGTGAAGGATTTGAAAGAGATGCTTCACCTTGGTGACACTGAAATTGAAAACATTGAAAAAGCGTCTGCTAAGTTTCCAATGAAGATACCGCGTTATTATGCAGAGTTGATGAGAAAACACAAAGTGCTCCAACAGATGGTCGTGCCGTCGGATAAAGAGCTCATTGAGTATGAAGATGATGCGGTTGTCGATGTACATGTCGATGAAAGTAAGTACCAGCCGGTTGAAGGCATTATTCATCGATATCCGGGAAAAGTTCTTTTCCTTCCAACCTTGAAGTGTTTCGGGCACTGTCGTTTCTGCTTCCGCTCCGAGCATCGCGTAAAGCTGTTGGGGCGGGAAAAATTAAATGCGGCCTTTAGATACATCCAAAACCGAAAGGATATACGCGAAGTGCTCGTGACAGGCGGAGATCCCTTGACATTGCCCATGGAAGATTTGGAAGAGATCCTGGCCACGATACATGCCATCGATCATGTGGAGATTATAAGGCTCGGCACCCGGGCACTGGCCTTTGCACCACAGGTGATAACACCCGAACTGGTAGCGATGATCGCTAAATACAAGCCGGTTTTTATGTCTCTGTCCTTTGTGCACCCGGATGAGATTACGTCCTATTGCGAGGAAAAGCTCAATATGCTGGCAGATTCAGGTATCGTCATGCTGCAGCAAGGGCCTGTTTTGAAAGGGGTCAATGACGATGCGCAGGTTCTCAAACAGATGTATGAAAAGCTGGCTAAAAACCGTGTGCTCGCCTATTATGCTGTCTATGGAATTTACGCACCGGGTATTCGTCATTTCATCGTAAACCGAGAAACAGTAAAACGCCTTTTCTTGGAGCTGGAAAACAATACTTCCGGACATTGTCTTCCTCGAATGAGTACTTTGGATCAGAATAACAATAAGACCCGTTCAATTGCCTAAAGCAAAAATTATGACCTATGGTGAGCTCTTAAATTTGACTCCTGATAAGTAGCTTTTATAACATTTTGCCTGGATTTGTCCCACAGGTTCTCCTTCACTGCCGTCTTGCACTAGGAAGTTGACAAGAATTACTTAGCTTTCTCTCTCTCTCTCTCTCTCTCAGCTACAATATTGAAGCTTTGCTATTCATGTTACACTTTTGACAATTAACCCGATTGCTGTAAAAAGATTTAGAACTCCAAAGTAAACTTCATTGTCGCAAAAG
>JASFKE010000260.1:0-6107 GCA_050118795.1 Desulfobacteraceae bacterium
GCGTTTGAAGTCAAAGGCTTCATCATGCGCTCTATCCGTCTGTGTGCTGGCCAGCGGCAGCAAGGGAAATGCCATTTACGTCAGCGATGGACAAACCGCTGTGTTGATCGATGCAGGTCTTTCCGGCATCGAGATTCAGCGTCGCATGGAGGCGGCCCGGCTCGACATTCAGGAGTTGGAGGCCATCGTGGTTTCCCACGAACACAGCGACCATGTTCGCGGGGTAGGCGTGCTGGCGCGACGATTCAACCTGCCGGTCTATATGACCCGAGGCACGGCCGCAGCCGCGGCGGGCCAGCTGGGCCGTATCGATGACCTGTACCACTTCGATATCGGGACGACCTTTGCCATCAACGATCTGGCCATCCATCCGTTTGCCATCTCACATGACGCCAGCGATCCGGCCGGATTCACAGTGGCCCGAAACGGCCGGAAAATCGGCATCGCCACGGATCTCGGCATCGCCACCGGCATGGTCAAACAACATCTCAAAGCGTGCTCGCTTTTGGTGTTGGAAGCCAACCACGATCCGGTGATGCTCACCGAAGGCCCCTACCCCTGGCCATTAAAGCAGCGCATCAAAAGCCGCAGCGGGCATCTGTCCAACCAAGACTCCCGCGACCTGTTGAATGAAATCAAACACAAGGGCCTGTGCCACGTCATTCTGGCCCATCTGAGCGAAACCAACAACACCCCGGAAAAAGCCTTCGGGGCCGTGCAACAGGCCATTGAAAAAGAGGACCGCATTGAGCTTCAAGTGGCCTGCCAGGATCGTTGTGGTGATCTGGTGAAGTTGGATTGACCATTGCCCCATGGTGAAATCCCACAAGGGTAGACCCCATCCGTTATTGCCATCTTTTTTATACAACCTTAGGGGGGATTATTGGCTTCGATGCCGTCCGATGGACTCTGCGTATGATACAAGGGTTTCGATCCCCTGTTCGGAATGGGTGACGATATCGTCGTCAATATCCACGCGTCCGGCCGGCACCACGAGAAGCACCGTGGAGCCTCCCATTTGAAAATAGCCTTTCTCCTGGCCACGCCGGCACGCTCCTCCCGACGGATAGTGCTGGATGATCGAACCCACCACGGTGGCCCCCACCTCGATTTGCAAAAGCGTCCCCAAAGTTCGGGTCTGCACGAAACACCAATGTCGATAGTTCTGTGCCCAGATGGCCGGCATATGGCGCAAGGCCAGGGGGCTGACTGAATAGAGCCGTCCCCCAACGGTATGGATACGGCCCTGTACGCCATCGACGGCATGGCCGAAGCGGTGGTAATCCCGAGGCGCCAGTCGGAACTGCAGGCAGATGCCACTGGCAAAATATTGGGAAACGGCGCCCGAACCCAGCAGCCGGGCCAGGGTCAGGGTGTGCCCCTTGATCTTCAAAATGGTCTCCCGCTCCATGGGAAACACCTTCAAGCGACTGTCGGCAGGCGCCACCAGAGCTTTGGGATCGGTTGGGATGGGACGCGCTCCGGGCTTGAGGCGACGAATGAAAAAATCATTGAATGATTGAAAGCCTCTGTCCGGAACGATGACCTCTGACATATCAATCCGATGTTCGGATATGAATGGGGCGATTTGTCTCTTGCTAAACCGCTGGTACATCGGCCAGCCATACAGACGCGAAAACAAGACCCGGCTCCAAATCCGGTGGGCCATTTTGCGCCCCCAAGTGCGGCTGTAAATGAGATGGAGAAGCTTCTCACCGGGGATTTTCTCGGTCTCAATGGTTTGGGTTTGACGATTGTATAGTTGAACTTTAGTTAAGCCAGGGGTCTTTCCCGCCATTATGATAAAACCGTTCTGTTGTAAGGTGCATTGAAAAAGGGCTATTTTTTCTCAATCTTTACAGCCACGGAAAACTTGCCGGGACCGGTGATCACCAAGCCGATGCAGACCCCGGCCAGGGCGGCGGCGTACAGCGGCAAAGTCTTGTATCCGATGGTAAAAAAGTTGATAAAATAGAGCCCATAAGCGGTGGTCAACAGCACGGCGCTGATTCGAAACAACCCTCCGGTGACCATCCCCAAACTTCCCAGCACCTGGAGCAACAACAGGGTTAGACCCGCTGCCTGGAAGGGAAAATCCGCCTGTAAAAATTGCAGGTCTTTGCCCACACGGGCCCATTGCCGGGTGCCGCCCATCAACTTGGGGACGGCATTCACCAACAAGGTGGTCGCAATGCCCAATCGCATCAATAATAATCCCATATTCAATTGCCGTTCACCAGATGTCTGCATATGCGCACCTCAAATGATGTATAATGGATCTGTTTTCCCAGCAAACCACGGCCAACATATCTTCCAGCTGCCGATGGAGTCAAATTTAAAAAGATAAATCGCAATATATTGTATTTTATGTTGACAGCAACCGCTACAAAATGTATTGTACCCCCAAGATTGGCAGGCGCTCGTGACGTGGCTTCTTCCCATAGACCCGACTTACCCGACCGGATAGGGAAATGCTGAGTTCATCATTTTCACCAGCGTCATTGTTTTAACTGGGAGCCTTATCGGGATTCCACCCAATTGCATCCGCCCGGTAAGATCGCTTCCAGGTTTGAGCCGTGAATCGAATCCGCCCACCCGCGCCCCATATCGGATTCAACCGGCCGTCGGCGCCCAATTTATCAGAAAAGATGCGCCTTCTCATTTTTTCATTCTCCGCGCCTGCCATTCCTTTACCAATCCGATCCCCATGGGGTAGTGATCCGGGCTCCGAAGCCCTGCTGTTCTTTCAGCCATGAGGTCGGCCAATACCTTATGCACGCCCCAAAGGGTGGCATCCCTGTGCCGCCGCACCCTTCAAAACGAAATGCCCGTCAACACTGCGCCGGACAATAGATTTTGTAGCGGTATTTCGTACCTTGACAATTGTAAAATTGCACCCATTATATGCGCGAACCGCTGCAGATTTAGGCATTTATAGCTTTTAAGATGACGCAGCCCCGATAGCAGGCATTAACACGGCAGGTATATTAGACCCTTAAAGAACCCAAGGTCATCCGACCATTAAATGACTTATCGATAACAAAAAACAGGTAACAAGGAGTGGTTATGGCAGGCACCAAGCAAACCCATGAATTTAAAACTGAAGTTCAACAAGTCCTCAATTTAATCATCAACTCGCTCTACTCCAATCAGGAGATATTTCTCAGGGAGCTGATATCCAATGCATCCGACGCCATTGACAAGTTACGCTTCAAATCGCAGACCGATACTGATATTTTGGGCGCCGACGGGGAGTTTAAAATTAAAATCCGTCCCGATGGCATCGCACAAACCCTTGAAATCAGCGATAACGGCGTTGGGATGACCCATGATGAGGTCATGGAGAACATCGGCACCATCGCCAAGAGCGGCACGGCCGGTTTTCTGGAAATGTTGGATCAGGCCCAAAATTCAGAACAGCTCACACCGGAGCTTATCGGCCAGTTTGGTGTAGGATTCTACAGTGCCTTCATGGTGGCGGATAAAATAACATTGATCACCCGGGCTGCAGGTGCAGCCAAAGATGAAGCCGTCAAATGGGTATCCGCCGGGGACGGCACGTTCTCCATCGAATCCGCTGAAAAAGAGTCCCGTGGGACCACCATTGTCTTAGACCTGAAAAAAAGAGCCAAGGACGATCCCGATTACACCGATCAATGGCAGATTAGACGAATTGTCAAACAGCACTCTGACTTTGTGAGCTATCCGGTGGTGATGGATGTCGAAAAGGACGAACCCCTTCCCGATGAAGAGATCATCAAGGATCCGGACGGCAAGCCCATTGGCGAAACAACGCGCAAGGTGATCAAGGAAGAGACCCTCAACTCGATGAAAGCCATTTGGACCAAGCCCAAAGATGAGGTCAGCGATGAGGAGCATGAGGAATTTTACAAACATCTGGCCCACGATTGGAATCCGCCCCTGGATCGTCTGCACATGAAATTCGAGGGCACCACCGAATATTCGATCCTGCTTTACATTCCTTCCAAGGCGCCCTTTGATCTGTTTCAGCCCGAACGTAAACACGGTATTCAGCTTTATTGCAAACGGGTGTTTATCATGGATGACTGCAAAGAGCTGATGCCGGAGTACTTGAGGTTCATCAAAGGTGTGGTGGATGCACCGGACCTCAACCTGAACGTCAGCCGGGAGATCCTTCAACAAGATCGTCTGGTCATGAACATTCGTAAAAACATCGTTAAAAAAATCCTGGGCCAATTGGCCGACATGGAAGAGGAAAAATATCTAAGCTTTTATGAAGAATTCGGGCAGGTCATCAAAGAGGGTATCTATACCGATCACTCAAAAAAAGAGAAAATCGCGGCGCTTGCACGATACAAGACCACCAAATCAGAAGATAAATGGGTCTCTTTAGAAGAGTACATCAAAAATATGCAAGCGGATCAAAAAGAGATTTTTTACATCACGGGCGATGATGCCAACGCACTGCTCAACAGCCCCCATTTGGAACAACTCAAAGAAAAAGATTACGAAGTCCTGTTGATGACTGATCCGGTGGACGAATGGGTGGTGCAAAACCTTACGGAATTTGACGGCAAGCCCCTTAAAAGCGCAGAAAAGGGAGAGTTGGATGTCGAAGGTAAGGACGACGATAAAAAGGAAGATTACAACTCCCTTTTCGGCTTTATTAAAGGCCAATTGGAAACCAAGGTCAAAGAGGTTAAAGCCTCAGCAAGGCTCAAAGAGTCGGTGGCGTGTCTGTCGGGTGAAGATCATGACATGAGCGCTTACATGGAGAAGATACTCAAGGCTTCAGGTCAGGCCCCGCCGGCTGTAAAACGGGTTCTGGAACTGAACATGACACACCCGCTGATGGGAAAAATCAACTCCCTGTTTGAGAGTGACCGCGACAATGAAGCCTTGAAGGAGTACAGCCAGATGCTTTTTGACCTGGCTGTCGTGGCAGAGGGAGGCAAGCTGGATAACCCGGCACGTTTCTCACGCCTGGTAGGCGAAACCATGGCAAAGGCCATGGAAGCATAACCCTATAGTTGCATAAAAAAGATGGCAAAAAGGCTAAAAACACTTATCAGCCTTTTGCCATCTTTTTTATTTTATACAACCGTAGGGGTGTCCCATCTCTTTTATCGGTTTGCCCCTCCCGATTATTTTAAATTTGACAATCACCTGATTCACCTATAAATAAGAAAGTCGAACGAGTGCAACAGACCTGGAGTTCGGGCGGCGATACCTGATGAATGGAACGGATGTGTTGTAATGCTCGCGATAAATCAGCCCTATACTTATGTACTGACCTTTGCAGTAATCACATCAGCTATTTTGGCTATCCTGGCTCTGAATCAACGCCCCAATCCGGGGACAAAGTCATTTTCCGCATTAATGACCTCGGTGTCGTTATGGGCCTTTGTTTCGCTTTTTGAAGTATACTCCCAAGATCCGGACACCAAAATTTTCAGCTTTCAGATCAAGCACCTTTTTATTGTCATGGTGCCGGTGTCATGGCTAACCTTCAGCCTTTATTACTCCAACCGGCTGGGCAAGTATAATCCCAGCTGGCTGATCTTGCTTTTAATCGCTCCAGCCATCACCATATTGCTGGTGGCGACCAATCACTACCACCGGCTGATGTTCGAGCAGTTTGAATTTGTCACCGTCAACAACTGCCAGCTGCTCTATCCCCATTTCGGCACCATGTTCTGGATTCATCTCATTTACAGCTATACTCTTCTATTGATCGGGTTCGTCTTCTTGATCAAGCGCTTTATCGATTCCACAGCCCATTTTCAGGGCCAGATTGCCTGTTTGGTGATTGGCGCACTGGCGCCATGGGTCTCCAACATCATGTTCATTTACAAAATCGGTCCGCCGACCTATTTCGATTTCACGCCAGTTGTCCTTTCCGTCAGCGGTGCTGGGTTCATGCTGGGTATTTTGAGGTACAAACTGCCGGACATTATTCCCATTTCAGGAGATAGTGAAGCGTGTTTCAAGTCCTTTAGTGAAAATGCGCCGGTCATCATCTTCTCGTTGGATGAAAACGGTGCTCTGAAATATGCCAACCCGGCTTGGCAAACGTTGCTGGGGCATTCGTGCGGGGAGGTGCTGGGTCGCCCTTTAGCGGACTT
>JASFKE010000261.1:0-6106 GCA_050118795.1 Desulfobacteraceae bacterium
GTTTGGTCAAAGAATGATTGTTGCAGCCAGCGATGTCCAAGGCCATGGCGTGGCCGCCCAGACGCTCGATTAATTTTGCTGCTTCATCTTTTTGGCTGGCTATATCGATGCCATGGTTTTTTAACAGATCAAAGGCGGCGCTCTTGTCCAACACATCCAGGGGCAGCTCTTTGCCCACGGCATTGTATTCCCTGCTGCGGGTGGTCACCAGGGTATACGCCGACGGATGGGGGGCAAACAACGCTTTCACCGCATCCAGATGATCGGCCAGCCCATAAGGGACATCGTCGACGATCCACAGGCTGCGTCCCTCTGCCTGTTTAATGATGTTAGCAACAGCGGCCCTGATGGATTCAAACGGTGTGTCCGGAGGCGGGTTTTGACCATGCGCATGAAGAATCTTAAGGAACTGGTCCTTACAGGCCGACTTGAACAGATCAACATCGCGATTGTGGGGATTAAAGCTGCCATGGGCCTCCAGCCAATAGATGCCGCCAGGATAGGCAGCGCCGAAACGCAAGGCATATTCCTCGGCCAAGAGTGTCTTGCCAATACCCCCCATGCCGCTGACCTGGGCGATGTCCAGCCCCTTGCTATCGGCCGTAACCAGAGTGCATTGCGATAGATTCAAATTGCTAAGGCTGCCTTGCCGGTAACGGCAGCAGACTTGGCCTATGGTTGACCGGCCGATGTTTATTCAAGATCGGTGATATCTTCCACGCCGGCAATTTCAGAAAGAATATGGGTGTAGGAGAGTAGTTTGGGCTGCAACGCGGAAAGCTCTGATCTAAATGCCGTGCACTGCTCATCAGAAGGTGGTCCGTCCTCAAAAAAGGGGTGCCATTTTGTAGTAAACGGTCTGATGACTTGATTGAGAACCACCACGGCTGCTTTAGAAAAGTCGATACACTCGCGGCCGTGTCTTTTTAGAATGTCGCGCGTGGTCTTGAAAAGGGAGTGAATACTCGATAACGCGGCTTGCTCAGTGCCTTGCTTTGACGGCAAGGCCTGTGCCGTCACCCGGGTCAGCAACTCCACGTACAGCTCCCAGGCCGCATCTTTGTCCGCGTCCTTGGGCTCCCATTGCATGTCAACGAAGCCGGCCTTGATCTGCAGGCCGGTTAAATTCCATTTCTCGAACAGATCTTTTATTTTCATAATGGCAACCTATAGTGACCGGCCATCATGGTGAGCGCCGGCCGGAATCATTATGCAACACCAACAAGACCCAGTTTGAATATCTCGTTTTCAAGCTCTTGGGCGCGGCCCGAAGATAAACGTCCCCGGAAGAAGGAGCGAATCTCCGCTGGTTTTACATCAAGCGACTCGCTGAGCGCTCTGATAAGCCCTCGGCCATTTCAAAAGCAAGGGCACAGGAGATTGTTTGGTTTGCAGTTCGTTTTCTCATCTCTGTTTCAATTATCGGGTCCGGGCGTAAATTCGGATCATGCTTTTTTGAATAAGGTTTTTTTTCATTTGTTGACATCAGACGCTCTCCTTTCTCTATTCTGCCACAGCTTGCCACATCTGCTGGTTGGCAGGACCGAAAATAGCTTCAGCCTCTGAAGGCGGAGGCAGTACATTACCCACGTTTCGCTGAAGCTCTGCGTCTATATCTTCAATCACCACGACCGGACCGGCAATGTGTTCTGTATAAAGCTGCATGTCTTGCTCGCCATCCCAATCAATTCCCCAAGGTACCTGATGAGGCAGAAAAAGCTTACTATAGGTGGGTGTGTCCAACGTGGCATCCATAGTGATCCACTTATCGTTCAGTTGCACTTGCGTAAAACAATGGTTGAACAGTTCTGTCAGGGTTTGACAGGCTTCTCCCATGGCCGGACGCATGAATTCCCGCTTTACAGGATTATAGGCCATGCGGGCCGAGATTTTGTTGCTTCGTAAGAGAGCCGCCAGCAGCAGGGATTTGTTCCAGCAAACACCGTAACCTTTGGCCAGGGTTTCGGAGGCTTTGACCTGGGCGAGGTCGAATCCAAAGCGGATATTGTCTCGAACGTGTTTGAAAACCGATTGGGTTATCATCCTGGGGTTTGTCTCATCGTTTGAGAGTTTTTCGGCCAGATCCGAGATGACTGGATGGTTGAAATCACAGTAAGTTGTTTCCTGAATACTTGCTTGTTCCATAGCATCCTCCTTTTATGTGAGATTCGTCATGCGTATTCGTTTCCATGATGATGTATATCCGTTGACCAGGTGAACCTGTAGTGGTAATAACGACAAATAAAAGGCGTATAGCGACATTATATTTTTTTGGGGGGAATATGAAAAAGGTAACCATACTGGCCCTGGAAAGCGCCATGTCGGCTTCAGTCATGGGAACAATGGATATATTCAGCCAGGCTGGATTTACTTATAATTATGTAATGGGAGCCGATCCGAAACCGTTCTTTGACGTAACAATAGCGAGTCGGGACGGGAAGCCGATTAAGTGCTTCAATAGTGCTAAGATCCAGCCCCACTGCGGGATTGAGAATGTTGACGATACCGACTTGCTCATCATTTCATCATTTACTGATTTCGAAATACTGACCTCAAGCAGAGATCTCTGCACCTGGGTTAAGGAACAGTATCATAAAGGGGTGACCATCGGGAGCATATGTCTTGGGTCTTTTTTCTTGGCCCAAACAGGACTTCTTGACGGGAAAACAGCGACCACGCATTGGGGATTTGTCCAAGAGTTTCGAAAACGATACCCCAAAATAACCCTGCAACCGGAAAAGCTGATCACCGATGAAGGCAACTTGCTCTGTTCCGGTGCCTGCAACTCCTATATCGATCTTTCCGTCTATTTGATAGAACGATTCTGCGGCCGAAATATAGCGCTGCAATGTTCCAAAACCATGATACATGATTTTGCCCGCTCTTCCCAGGTACCCTATATGGTTTTTCAGCCCAATCGAAACCATAACGATGAACAGATTTTGGCGATACAGAACCATATTGAAGAACAGTATTATCATCGCTTTAATCCGGAACAACTAGCACGAAAGTACGGGATGAGCCGCCGAACATTTGAACGCCGTTTTAAAAAAGCCACCGGCCATACGCCTGTCTTTTTTCTACAACGCAGCAGAGTTGAAGCAGCAAAACAAATGCTCGAGACCGGTCTTCAGACATTTGATGAAATTGCTTATAAAGTGGGATATGAGGACAGCAGCTTTTTTAGAAAAGTATTTGTCAAGCACACCGGGCTCAGACCCTCGGAATATAAAGCCAAATTTTACAAAGGATACCCTGTCGAGAATGCAATTTTCTATGAAGATGCTCTATGAAACCACTTTCAAGAAAATTTTTAAACTCTATCGATGGTTTTAGTTTTTTTGGCGCATTACGCCGGGTTTCCAGTTAGGCCAATCTGAACCGCCCGACTATGCACGGATCTTAGGGGGTACCCCAATCGCATTTTACCGGATCTGGATCGAGGCCGACGCCAGAATTTTCACGGTGCGCAAGGAAAGCGGGGTCCGGGACAGGGTGCTGGACAAGCGGACCTGGCCGTTCGATACCCTTGACGATGCCCGCAAGCTGTTCGACCGGCGCGTCAAATCCAAGACCAACCCGCAGCGAAAATCATCCAGGATATATACCCTGGTTTATAATATCTGATAAATTTTATGAAAATCCACGTTGACCCCGGGGGGGGCGGCCGCTAAGATGGCGTGCATCGATTTGCAAAACACAGACTTACCGTGTTATCTGCAGTCATCGAAAAGTCAGAAGCCTTCCCACCATTTGAGCTGGCCGTACGATGTAGCGCTACTGGATGTCGATGACGATGGCGCGGGCGCGATTTGTAGTCACTATAAGATAGGCTGTTCATGAACAAAAACGAACTGATCGAGGCGCTGAAGGAAAGCAACGGGCTTTCTAAGGCGGAGGCCCGAAAGACGGTCGAGCTGGTTTTTGCCTCCCTGGCCGATGCCCTGACAAGGGGAGACCGGGTGGAAATACGCGGCCTGTGCAGCTTTTCCGTGAAAGAGTATAAAGGCTACACCGGCAGAAACCCCAAAACCGGCGAGCATGTGGCCGTCAAAGCGAAAAGATTGCCCTTTTTCAAGCCTGGCCTGGTTCTCAAGACCAGGGTGGACCGGCAAACTAAAAAGTGACAACATGATTTTTCAATCCTTGGACTTTGAAAAGCTGGTCGGCGCCATTCATCAGGTTCACGCAGAGCTTGCCGCACAGGCCAGCCGGGCCGTCAATGTCAGCCTGACACTGCGCAATTGGATGATCGGCTCTTATATCACCGAATATGAGCAAAACGGCGCCGACCGGGCTAAATACGGCTACCGGCTTCTTGGCCGGCTTTCCGCTAGCTTGAGTTCAAAAGGAGTAAGCCGTATCGAAGAACGCGAACTGCGGCGCTATCGTCAGTTTTACCAGGCCTATCCGCAGATTCGGGAGACAGTGTCTCCCGAATTGCATCAACGTCTACTTGGTCCGGTGGTGACAAGCGATATTGCGAAACGGGAGCCGGCGGCTCCCGAATTGTCCTTTCCAGGAAAGGACTTGATCGGCAAATTGTCCTTCAGCCACTTCGCCGAATTGCTCAAATTCGAAGATCCGGTTCAACGGGCTTTCTATGAGGTTGAGTGCATCCGGGGCAACTGGTCGGTGCGAGAATTGAAACGCCAGATCGGCAGCCTCTATTATGAACGCTCCGGGCTCTCTAGAAACAAAAAGAAGCTCTCTGAAATGGTGCGGCAATGCGCCCAGACGGTCGATCCCACCATGACGGTCCGTGATCCTTATGTTTTTGAGTTCCTGGGGCTCAAATCAAAGGAAGTGATGAGCGAGTCCCACCTGGAAGACCGGCTGCTTGACAAGCTGCAGGAGTTCCTGTTGGAGCTTGGCCACGGTTTTTGCTTTGAGGCACGCCAAAAACGCATATTGATCGGCGATGAGCACTTTTTTGTGGACCTGGTCTTTTATCATCGAATACTAAAATGCCATGTGCTGGTCGAGCTGAAACTGGAAACATTCAACCATCAGAACGTCGGACAGCTTAACACCTATGTGAGTTGGTATCGTGACAACATGATGACCGACGACGACAATCCGCCCGTGGGTATTTTGCTATGCACTGGCAAGAATCAGACACTTGTCGAATACGCCCTGGCGGGTATGGACAACCAGTTATTTGTTTCAAAATACCTGCTGGAGCTGCCCAAGAAAGAAGAGATGCAACAATTCATAGAACAACAGATCAAGGATTCAGGGGTTTGACATGAGGTACGGAACCGATTCCTACAATATCATGCAATAAGAGAGCATGGCTGGTCAAAATTGCACTTTACAACAGTAATGCTCCAAAAGTCATAATGTGTTTTATGTCTTAATTTTAGTAAGATACAACTATTATTATGCCGGGCGCAAGAGCAGGTCAACCGGTCCCTCTGGTATTGGTTCCGCACTCCAATAAGGCCCAAAAGTAGCGTAGCTACTGTAAGCCGCAAAGTGCCGCATAACACGCTAATATCAATCTATATTTAGATGACACACAAAACCGTAAATTGAGGGGAAAGGGTTCTTCGCAGCTAAGCACGTAATTTTCTAGCATTGATACAACAAACTGTTTTCACATCAAATTATCTTTATTCGCTATATACACCAATTTCCTCTCAATTGCCAGACTGCGGCAAATGGTAGCAACGCTACTTTTGAACCTGCAAGGGGTTTGAAGTCCACTGGAACGAAAACGTACGACAATGCACATTTGTCTAATATATCATAAATTAGTAGACGCCATATAAGAAATCGAATATAATGTCCATTAAATCATTTTTGAGTGCATTAATAGACACAATGTCTATTAAACGATTTAGGAGGCAATATTACCATTTATGAGACTGTTCGGTTATGCTCGGGTGTCTACGAGCCAACAATCGCTTAACGTGCAAATTAATGCCCTAAAAAAAGCAGGCGTCAAAGGGCATCGCATTTTTACGGATCAAGCTTCAGGGAACCACACAAATCGAGACGGTTTGCAACTGCTAAAAATTAAAGTTGAGAAGGGAGATATTATCCTGATCACAAAGTTGGATCGTCTTGGTCGTGATACCGCCGATATGATCCAACTGATTAA
>JASFKE010000262.1:0-6105 GCA_050118795.1 Desulfobacteraceae bacterium
CGGCGACAAAAAAAGAATGCGGGTTATCGTAACCGGCGGCTCACAAGTCATGGATCAACATGGATTTTTTAACATCGGCAAGCGCAACCAGATGGCGGTGCGCAAAATTTTCCACCGCAACAATGTGATCGTCGACTATTCGGATGTTGGCGGCAACACCAACCGAACACTGCGCTTGGCTATAAAAGACGGGCAAGCCGGCCTGAAAATCTCCGGACAAGGTGAAAAAAACATATGACAAGAATACATGACATCATCAAAAGCATCGCCAGGCTCAAACCCATTCCCCATGTGGTCAATAAAATCCTGGAGATTCAACGAGACCCGGAAAGCAGTATGCAGGATCTGACAAAGGTCATTACACATGATGCCATGACCACTGCCAATCTGCTCAAAGCTGCCAATTGCGCTTACTACACGCGGTCCAAACCCATAGAATCGGTGGAGCAGGCCGCTGTTTTCTTAGGAATGGATGAAGTGGTGGACCTGGTATTGATGTCCAACACCGCCGCCAATATGAACCGCCCCCAGAAAGGGTACGGTCTCAAGTCAGGCGATCTTTGGCGTAACTGCATTGCGTCAGCCCTGATATCCCGGGAATTGTCCCATAAACTGAATCTTTCCAACCCCCATCTCATTTTTACTGCGGCCTTGCTCAAAGATATCGGAAAAGTCATTTTAGACCAATACGTAGGAACCTGCACAGAGGATATCTGTTCATTGGTGGAACAGGGCGACCACAGTTTTGAAGAGGCAGAAAAAAAAGTCATCGGCATCGATCATGCTGAATTGGGCGCCATGGCCACTGCGGTATGGCGATTCAGTCCCGAGATGGTGGATATCATCAAGCACCACCACAGGCCGGGGGAAGCCGCCCTGGCCCGACAAGAGGCTGCCGTAGTCCACTTCAGCGACACATTGTGCATGATGATGGGCATCGGCACTGGTTCAGACGGCCTGGCCCATCGTTGTGATCAGGATCTTATCACAGCCATGGGATTGACCGATGAGGATCTTCAAGGCGTCATGGCCGGTTTCCCGGAAAAATTAGAAGAGATTGAGGCTTTGATCGCCTTGAACTGACCCCGTAATTGCATAAACCCCATGGCAGCATAAGATGGCAATATTTTACATTTCAGGGAGGTAATCAATGCCATTCAACATACTGATTGTAGATGACTCCAATCCTATGAGAGCCGTTATCAAAAAAGTGATCAAGGCCTCGGGATTTGATATCGGGCAATTTCATGAAGCCGGGTCGGGAAAAGAGGCGTTACGGATATTAGACGAACAGTGGCTTGATCTGGTGCTCTCCGACTACAACATGCCCGAAATGAATGGAATCGAAATGCTCAAACAGATGAAACAAAATGAGATGTGGAAAGATATCCCCGTCATCATGGTCACCACAGAGGGCAGTAAGAGACGCATTGAAGAATTTATGAGGACGGGTGCCAGTGCCTATATCAAAAAGCCGTTTACGCCCGAACAAATTCGATGCCAGTTAAATCAACTATTGGGAGAGCCGGAATATGGACACATTGGCAATGATCCAGGCGATGAAGGACTCGATTTTTGAGGTCCTGGAACAGATGTTTTTTTTACCCATCGACCTGGTAGAAGACCAAAAAGAGAACACCATTACAGGTCCCAACAACCAGCAGTCCATTCACGCGCGCGTAGGTTTCGACGGTGTGCCTTCGGGCACTTTCCTTCTGAACATCCCCAAAGAGCTGGCCGTATCGATTACTGCCGACTTTTTAGGCACCATACCTGAAAAGTTATCCATGGAACAGATTACCGGCACGGTGAAAGAGATGATCAATATGTTGGCCGGCAACACTCTGAGCGCCTACGACCCAAAGACCCCTTTTGATCTTCATATTCCCGAGTTAACTGCACCGCCGTGCTGGAGCCATGCGACCGCCATAGATATAGGCATAGAGACACTGAATAACCGCATGACACTGCATATGACAGCCAACAGCGCCAGCGCTGGATAGGATCCCTATGATGAACCACAATATTCGCGTATTGATTGTCGATGACTCGGCCGTGGTACGCAAAGTCCTCACGGAAGAACTCAGTCGAGAACGCGGCATCGAAGTCATTGGAACAGCACCGGACCCCTATGTGGCCCGAGACAAAATTGTCCAGCTCAAACCCGATGTGGTGACCCTGGACATTGAAATGCCGCGCATGGACGGGCTGACCTTTCTAAAGAAATTAATGAAGCACTACCCGCTTCCGGTGATTGTGGTCAGTTCACTCACCCAAAAGGGCGGGACCATGGCCATGGAGGCGTTGGCATCCGGTGCCATGGAGGTGATCTCAAAACCCACGGCGGCCTATTGTGTGGGGGACATGGGCCTTCAGCTGGCTGACAAAATAAGGGCTGTGGCCCATATCGATTTCAACCACAGCGTCAGATCGACGCCGGCACCGGCGGCCCCCATCAATCAGAACATGGCTTTGGGCCAAACCACCAATAAAGTATTGGCCCTCGGTGCCTCCACAGGCGGTACCGAGGCCATCAGGACAGTTCTATCAACTCTGCCCCCCAACGCCCCCGGCATGGTCATCGTTCAACACATGCCGGCCAAATTCACAACCTCTTTTGCCCAGCGCCTGGACTCCCTTAGCCAGATCCGGGTCAAAGAAGCTTCCAATGGAGACACGGTGGTTAACGGCCTGGCCCTTCTGGCCCCCGGCAACTTTCATATGCTGCTCAAACGCAGCGGCAGCCGGTATTATGTCGAGGTCAAAAAAGGCCCTTTGGTTCATCACCAACGCCCAGCAGTGGACGTATTGTTCCGGTCTGTCGCCAAAACAGCCGGCGCCAACGCCGTCGGCATCATCATGACCGGCATGGGAGCGGATGGGGCCGCCGGTATGCTGGAGATGAACAGTGCCGGCGCCCGCACCATCGCCCAGGATGAAAGGACATGTGTGGTCTTCGGTATGCCCAAAGAAGCCATAAAAGCCGGTGGTGTGGATAAAACACTACCCCTGGCGGAGATCTCCCGAGCGGCACTGGAGATGGTCAGCCGCAACTAACCCTCTACAAAAAGGCTTCGGAGAAGACAATATAATGTACCCGCATCAAGGCCAGTTGACCAATAGACAATTCAGACAGTACTGTGACATTGTCTACCGCCAATGCGGTATCATTCTCAATGAGGATAAAAGAGAGTTGCTCAGCGCCAGGCTAGGGCGGCGGTTACGCGTATTGGGCATGCAGGCCGGCAAATATTTAGAGCTGATCCACTCCGATACCGAAGAGATGGAAAAGTTCGTTGATGCCATCTCCACCAATCACACCTTCTTTTTCAGAGAATCGGGCGCTTTCGACATTATCTCCTCCGGGTGCCGGGATATCTGGTGTGCGGCTTCATCCAGCGGGGAGGAGCCTTACTCCTTGGCATCCTATTGTCATCACCATGGAATCCAAACCACCATTTTGGCCACCGATATTTCCCGATCGTGTCTGGAAAAGGGCCGAAAGGGGCTCTATCCCATAGACAGCGGCAAACACATTCCAACGCCCATCTTGAAGCAGTGTTTTCAAAGAGGGATCGGGCAATGGAGCGGTTTTTTGCGCGTAAAACCTGATATCAAAAAAAATGTCCGATTCGAGCGTTTCAACCTGCTGACGGACCAGGTGCCGAACAAGATGTTCGATATCATCTTCTGTCGAAATGTCATGATCTATTTTGACCTCCCAACCAAAGAGAAAGTGGTCCATAAGCTGTGCAGCACATTGAACCAGGGAGGCCACTTTGTTATCGGAGGCGCCGAAAGCCTTAACGGCTTAAGCCATACACTCAAGTATATGGCGCCGAGTGTTTACCGGAAAAGGTGACCCCTCAGTTGCAACACTGGGGTCAACCGAGCAAACCCAGCAGTTTTAGCTCCTCTACCAGTCTTTCACGATCAATGGGTTTTACAAAGTAAGAGGTGGCGCCTCCCTTGTAGAAAGCATCGGAGACATTTTTCTTGTCGTTTAAAGATGTGGTCATAATGACGATGGTTTGGGCATGGGATTTTACTTCCATTTGTTTCTCGAACTCGCGGATCTGGCCCAGTGCTTCATGTCCGTCTAAATCGGGCATCATAATATCCAAACAGATCAGATCATACGGCCTGGAGTCGCCCCAGGAGCGTTTAAACGCCTCCACAGCTTCTCGGCCATTTACCGCGATATCGCACTGTCCGAACTCCGAAAGAATATGTTGAAGGAAATTTCTTGAAATAAAATCATCTTCCACAATTAAAATTCTCATGCTGCCCAACTCCTCACATATGATCTGTCATTGTATTTATGGTCAAATAGATCGATAGTTTTTGTCGCCTTTTTCAACCCTATGGTTGCATAACATCAGCGGCCCTAAAATCTTCGCCTCAATCCCAGCCCGATGTAGTTTGAACCGGCATTGTCATCTGCAAGACGACCGTAGATTCCGGACCGGTGGTGAGTGCGCCAGAAAATCTCCCAGTTGGGATGCCCTTGAAGAGAAAATGCCCACTCCACCAATATGTAGTAGAGCCATTGGGCTGTTTGTCCTCTCTTGGCTTTTTCAATCTCAAGAACCGGATCGGCGGTGGCGTAGGAAAGACCATTTCCAAAGGCAAAACTTGTATTCAGATACCGATCCCACGGGAAAACAAGCCATCGCAAAACGACTGCGGCGTTGATCTCCTGGTAATGCTGTGAGCCTGAATGCATACCCATCTGACCTTCTATCTCCAGGTTCAAAAATCGCCTGTATTGGGCCAGGCAGGTGCCCAGGGAAAGCACAGATATGTATGCCCCTTCGAATTCATGGTCAAACTGAAGATTTTTAACCAAGACAGTGTCGGAGTACCGGCCGACATACAAACTGACAAACCTATCTGCGTCCTGGTCCGAATGGGCCGCGACATGCCAGAAAATCGAGTTTGCCAGCAATGACAACACCAGGCCGCCTATGGAGGTATAATGGCACATAACCTTTAAGCTCAAACGTCAGAATCTATGGAAGAGGAAAATACCAGGGGGAATCTCATCCCTGGAACATCGGCACACAGCCCTGCTCTCCGGAAAACGGTTCGGTCCGAATGGCTTGGCGTATTCAAACCATATCAGACGGGATATCCCGGATGCAAGGATCAGATTCCGGGCGGTTGTATAAAAAAGATGGCAGAAAGTACAATAAACCATAAAAACAAATAGTTATGGATTCAGGCCTGCGCCGGGACAACGCAGTTCAGGACTTTTTGCGGCGCTGCCATTATTATAAAATATGCCTGTTTATTTTCTATATATTTGAAATTTTACTAAAATATTGTATAGGACTAAAATTCGGTATTATATTTTTCAGTGCGGCCGGCGGTACGAACATTGGAGCTGCCTTGACAAAAGAGGATTCTGATGGCTCAAAAACCAACCTATGAGACATTAAGGCGAAGAGTTAAGGAGTTGGAAAAAGAGCTCAAGGGCAAAGATGCGCAGTTAAGCAGATATAAATTTATTATAAATGGATCCCAAGACGCCATCGTTGATGGTACCCGGCTCAAGCGGGCCGAGAGAGTTCAGGCTGCTCAGGTAAGGCTTATTAAGTATGCCGTAAATCATACCATAATGGAATTTCTCCAGAAATTTCTTGACGAAGCCGAAGTGCTCACCAAGAGTGAGATTGGTTTTTATCATTTTCTTGGTGATGATCAAAGGACCGTATTGCTCCAGACATGGTCGACGAACACGCTGGAGAACATGTGCACGGCAGACGGCACCGGGCGCCATTACCCAGTCTCTGAAGCTGGGGTGTGGGTTGACTGCGTCCGCGAACGCCGTCCCGTAATTCACAACGACTACGTTGGTCTGCCACAGAAAAAAGGCCTGCCCGAAGGACACGCTCCAGTGATACGCGAGCTTGTGGTTCCAGTCTTTCGCGGGGAAAAGATTGTGGCGATTCTTGGAGTTGGCAACAAACCAACTAGCTACGACGAGCATGATGTCAATGCCGTTAAACAGCTGGCTGACCTGGCGTGGGAGACGGTTACCCATAAACGCACTACAGTGGCGCTGCGTGAAAGCGAGGAGAAGTTCCGGGGGCTTGTCGAATC
>JASFKE010000263.1:0-6101 GCA_050118795.1 Desulfobacteraceae bacterium
TGCTCAAGAGAAAATTGTGTAAAATCAGTATCTTCCTCCCAGGTGACTTCGTTTGTCGCTGCGTGGCAGTTCCAGGGGAGCGGCAAAAGAGCCGCTGCTCCTATGATCAGCACGGCACTTATGGTATGCGCCATAAAGAATCTCACTTTCAACTTCCTTTGATTGTAAATAATGCCAAGTATTTGTATAAGCCTTCCTTAAACTGAAGGCCATTGACGCCGCAATGTGCCACCACTGTAGATAGCGGCTTTAAGATAATGTTTTTGGAGTGCGTTATCGGTCGTCGCGGTTTTGCATGACAGCTTGCTCCCTTTAGCCTTGCCAAAAACATTATCTTAAAGGCTATCGTCGCGGAGAGAAATCCGATCAATACCCATACCTTGGTAAAGGCAACGGTTCAAGCTCAAAATCCACGTGGCAGTGGTTGATTCTACACCCAAACGATACCTGTAAAACCTATTGTGTTTCTCTATGCAATGCAATATATTTGCATGGCGTTATTGCGGTTCAAAATAGAGGGGGCCATGGATAAACCAATTGTCGAGATTTGTGATGTCACTTTTGGCTATGATGGAGAACCTGTGCTACAGGATGTGAACCTGAGCATCCAGCATAAGGATTTTGTCGCTATGATCGGTCCCAATGGTGGTGGCAAAACAACCTTGCTAAAGTTGATCCTTGGATTGCTTTCACCGGATGAGGGCATCGTTCGGGTCAATGGCAAATCTCCTCAACAGGCATCCCCATGCATTGGCTACGTGCCGCAGAATGTGAATATCAATAGTAATTTCCCCATTTCAGCCCTGGATGTCGTGCTGATGGGAAAGCTGGATCCCAAAAAGCGATGGGCCCGCAAATCAGTGTCCGACCGGCGTGACGCCATGGCGGCCCTCGAACGTCTGGGGATGGACTCCCATGCCGGAAAAAAAATTGGAGCGCTTTCCGGCGGCCAGCGGCAGCGTGTGTTTATTGCCCGGGCTCTGGTGACCCACCCCCAACTATTGCTGCTTGATGAGCCCACGGCCAGCATCGATACCAGAGGGCAGGCCGATTTTTTCAAGCTACTCAAAGTGCTCAATGACGATATTACCATCCTGGTCGTCAGCCACGATATTTTGGCGATCTCCCGATATGTCAAATCGGTGGCCTGCATGAACAGGTGGTTGCATTACCATCACCAAGCCGAAATTACCGGAGAGATGCTCGAAACCATGTATCCGTGCACTGTGGAAGAGGAGTGCCCTGTGGAGTTGGTGGCCCACGGCCTGCCGCACCGCGTGTTGAAAGAACATAAGCCCCATGAGCACCCGGAAGCGATACCCAAGAGATGATCGAAGCCCTTCATTTTGAATTCATGCGCAATGCCCTTGCCGCCGGTCTTCTGGCCAGTGTCATCTGCGGGATTATGGGGACTTTGGTGGTGGTCAACCGTATCGTGTTTCTTTCCGGTGGTATTGCGCATGCAGCATATGGCGGCGTCGGAATGGCCTTTTACTTTGGCTGGCCTTATTTGTGGGGAACCCTGGGGTTTTCTTTGGCCGCCGGCATGTTGATGGCGGCCGTCAGCATGAAAGCCAAACATCGCGCCGATACGATTATCGGCGTTATTTGGGCTTTGGGCATGGCTATGGGCATTGTTTTATTGGACCTGACGCCGGGCTACAACGTGGATTTGATGAGTTATTTGTTCGGCAGTATTTTGACCGTCCCCGGATCGGACCTTTTGATGATGCTCTTTATGGGAATTTTAATCACAATCCTGATGGCGTATTACTATCAGGATATGCTGGCCATGTCCTACGATGAAGAGTTTGCCAAGATCAGAGGTGTTCCGGTCCAATCACTCTACTATGCAATGATCGCCATGCTGGCGGTCACAATAGTTATGGTGATTCAGATCGTGGGCTTGATCCTGGTTATTGCGTTGTTGACCATTCCACCCTTCATTGTTGAAAGACATGCTAAAACCCTGATGCAAATGATGGTGGGATCCAGTGTGCTGGGGGCACTATTCACCGTTGCCGGTCTTTGGCTCTCCTATCGGTATGACCTCACATCCGGCGCTTCGATCATTCTGGTATCCGGGGCGGGCTTTTTTCTCTCCCTGTTTGTGGAGCGAATTCCATTGGAATCAGGAAAATTTAAGAGGAACATCTAATGGCAACACCGGTTGCCACTTAAAATTAAGGGACCACTATGTGTCATCAATGCAATTACCAAGAGCTGCTAACATCGGTTAAACTAGATGCCACCACCAATCGCTTGCGCATTTTGGAGGTCATCGGCAACAATGGATTTCCACTGTCCGCAGGCGACATTTTTGAAACCTTAAGTCGTAGTAGCTCCATCAACCGGGTGACGGTATACCGCATCCTGGATCTGCTGGTCGATACCGGTGTTATTGATCGTATCAGCACCGGCGGCAGGGCCTTCTATTACGGTCTGGCGCCCAACGATCACCATGAGCCCCATCCCCACTTTTACTGTAAACGGTGCGGTCAGATGGATTGCCTGAACCCGGAGAGCCTGCAAGTCGAAACCGAACCGTTGTGGAAAACCTTTCCCGGCCGCATTGACAAAGTAGAGGTGCGGGTGGACGGCGTTTGCAAGAATTGCCTGAGACTGAAATAGAGATGCTTTTGCAACCTTTTTCCCGGCTGGCCGATCGGATCGAAGGTGAGGTTCATGTCGATGCCTTGCGGCGTTACATGCTCTCCACCGATGCCAGTATTTTTAAGGTGATGCCGGCAGCCGTGGTTTATCCTAAATCAACGGCTGATGTGCAAACCACAATGCATTTTGCAGCCAAACACGGTCTGTGCCTGCATCCGCGCGGGGCCGGCAGTGGTTTGTGCGGCTCGGCCGTCGGGGACGGAATCGTGCTCGACTTTTCCAAATTCATGAACCGTTTATTGAAGCTGGATCTTGAAAATCGCTGTTTTGAGTGCCATCCGGGTTTTCGTTTGGGGGAGTTGGAGGCGGCTTTGGGCGGCAGCAGCCTATTTTTTCCACCCGATCCCTCCAGCGGTGAGTATGCCTCATTCGGGGGGATGTGCAGCACCAACGCCAGCGGCGCCCATTCGGTTAAGTATGGTAATGTGGCCGACTATCTGGTGGACGCTCAAGTGGTCTTTGCCAATGGTTCCATCGCCCGGCTTTCCCAATTGGAGGAGATGCCGGTGACCCGGTTGCCTGAGAATTTACAGGGCCTGGCCGGGCTTTACCGGGAAAACTCTGTGGCGATTGAGAGCGCCTATCCCCCCATCGCCTGCAATGTGGCCGGCTACAATCTGCGGGGGATGGTGCAAAACGATCGCTTGCGTCTGCACCGCTTGCTGGCCGGCTCCGAAGGCACTCTGGCGGTGATTACCCGATTGACATTCCGTCTTATTGACAAACCCTCCTGCGATGCCCTGGTGGTGGCCTATTTCGACAATATCGCACATGCCGCAAAGGCCGTACAGTTGACCATGCCCCTGTCGCCCTCGGGGATCGAATTCATGGACAAGTCCCTTCTGAACCTGGCGCGGGCATCGGATGAGACGCTGCACGAGCGCATCCCGGCAGATGTGGAGAATGTTTTACTCATTGAGTTTGACGCAGGGTCGAAAGGCGAATGCGCCCGACAGGCAGCCAAAGCCCAACAGCAGCTGCAGGCGCATCAGTTGACCCGGAAGGTTTACCCGGCTGCCACTGCTGCGGAGAAAGCCAGGTTCTGGGCGGTGCGCAAAGCGGCGGTCCCCATTTTATATAAACTGAAAGGACGCAAAAAGATCCTCGCTCTGGTTGAGGATGCCGCTGTGCCGGTGGATCAGTTGGCGTCTTACTTTAAAGGCATTTATGATATTTTCCAGCGCCATGATGTGTCATTTGTGCTCTACGGCCACATTGCCAAAGGGTTGATGCACACGCGGCCGCTGTTGGATTTGAAAGATGCCCGGGATGTGGCGCTGTTGAGGACCATTGCCGACCAGGTTTACGATTTGGTGGACGGCCTCGGCGGTACGGTGTCGGGGGAGCATGGCGACGGTCGACTGCGCAGTGCCTATCTGCGTCGAAAATACCCCGGTATCTATCCCTTATTTGAAAAGACTAAAATGCTGCTGGATCCCCGGGGATTGCTCAACCCGGAGATCAAGAGAGTGAATGACCCGGCCCAGATGACCCGGCATTTACGTTTTGGCATTCAATACCGGGCAAAGGGGATCAAGGGCCTTAACTTGACATGGCCGGAGACATTCGGGGCGGAAGCCGAAAAGTGCCACGGCTGCTCAAAGTGCACCACCCTTACCACCGTCACCCGCATGTGCCCGGTCTATAAATTCACCCGTGATGAGGCGGGTGCTCCCAAAGCCAAGGCCAATGTATTGCGCGCGCTGCTTAGCGGCGCTGTTGATCAGCAAGTTTTATATCAGGCCGGGCTTCAATATGTGATGGCCCAATGCGTCAATTGCGGAAGCTGCTATGCCGAGTGCCCGTCCAATGTCAATATTCCCAAGCTGGCCATGGAGGCCAAATCCCAATATGTGCAGCGGTATGGGGCCTCCCTGGTGGATAAGCTGACGGCAGGTGTAGAATCGGCGGCTCGCGCGACCCACCGCTTGTCACCGGTCATTGCCCCGATGGTGCGCAATTCGTTGGTGAGAAAACTTTCAGCACCCTTGACCGGTCTGGCCGCTCAACGGGCAGTGGCGGTTTTTGCGCGTCGCACACTTTACCAGCGGCTGCCTGGCCAGATCCGGGGTGAGGGTACCGCTGTTCTGTTTTTTGCCGGCTGTTATGCGGCTTACATGCGTCCCGAGCTTGGGGTGGCCGCTGTCAAGGTCCTGAACCATCTGGGGTTTCATGTTCATTTGCCGCCACAATCGTGCTGTGGTCTGCCCCAGCTGTCCAAAGGAATGGTTGTAGAGGCCCGCGGCAAAGTGGATCAAAACCTGAAGGCTTGGCGTTCGCTTCTTCACAAGGTGGAGCACATTGTGGTGACATGCTCCTCCTGCGGTTTTGCACTGATGAAAGATTGGGGCTACCTGATGGAGGATCAGGCTCTCGCCGGGCAGATCAGCGGTAAAACGATTCATATTTCCCAACTGCTCAACCCATATCTGCAGGGATTGAATTTCAATGATATCAACATGAAGTTGGCCTACCACCACCCTTGCCATCTTCGTATCCAGCCCCACAGCGACAGCTCCATCACACTGCTGGCGGCAATCCCCGGCATAGAGGTGGAGAATCTGCAAAGCCATTGCTGCGGTATCGCCGGAAGTTGGGGGATGATGGCCAAAAATTATGGGCTCAGCAAAACCATTGGCGCCCCTATGGCCGCAAAGCTCAATGCCTCAGGCGCCTTATACGGCATTACCGACTGCCCTACCTGCCAGATGCAGATGGAACACTTGGGAAATTTGCCGGTCAAGCACCCCATTGAGGTCGTTGGCGCGGCATTGCGGTGAATTTAGAGACAACCCCTTGATTTTAAGATAGGGAGCTGTTAATAAAAATTGCTTTTCGCAGGCCAGTAGCTCTAATTGGTAGAGCACCGGACTCCAAATCCGGGTGTTGGGGGTTCGAATCCCTCCTGGCCTGCCATTTATAATTATGTCTACTCTTCCCTGTTAAGTTCCTTAAATATCTTTTTTAACACCGCCGAAAGGGCGGCCACAGTGAAGGGCTTTTGAATAAAACTCTGGGCGCCGGATTCAAGTATTTGCCGAGCCGGGCCATCCAATGCAAAACCACTGCAGACCACCACCAGAAGACCAGGGCGATGCTCCATGAGTTTGGGGTAGATCATGCTGCCGTCCATATCCGGCAGGATAACATCCAACATGGCAAAATCGATGTCACCCTCATATTGCCGGGCGATCTCAATGGCCTCTTTGCCGCTTTTGGCTTCCAGCACATGGTAGCCGAGCTTCTCGACAATGGCCCGATTTACCTCCATGACCAAATGCTCATCTTCAACAATGAGCGCCGTGCGGTTTGGTTTCGCAGCGTAAGTCTGGGTTTTTTCAGCCACCTGCTCTTTGGTTTGGATCCCCGGCAGGTAAATGGACACGGTGGTGCCTTGCCCTGGAGATGACTCAACGTAAACATAGCCG